>NZ_CDLCQJ010000075.1:0-8771 GCF_975850365.1 Candidatus Hodarchaeum mangrovi
CTGTATGTTGGAATTTTATTTATTTTAATTATTAATCTTTCAGGAATAATTAGTCAAGGAGTAAATGATACTGTTTTTGAACTTGAAGTAATCGGAGCCAGATGGGCAGCATTTGGTGGACCATGTCCTCCGAATCAAAGTCTAACCGAACCGTGTACTTGGGATGCAGGTTACTATTCTGAATTATATTTTCGATTGATTTATAATGGGAATGTAACATGTAATATAACTAGTCTCAAGGTGTGGCAAGAATTAAATGTAAAAAATGTTGTATATAATCATACAGGACCTATAAACATACCATCACCCCCTTATAGTTTAAAAAAAGGATATTTTTATGAGTTCAAAGTTGAAGGAGGATTTTATTCACAGTATTTTGGCAATATTACATTGGAAATAAAGACATTAGAAATAGGAACCTTTATTGTTTCTACTTGGTATAATGAACATTCTGTTTTATCCTTAATTACCAGTTGGGAAGCAAGAACTCCAATTGAGGAAGTAAAATTTTCAACTGGAATTTTAATAATTAGTATTATCCTATATGTATTAAAAAGAAAAAAAAGAGAATAAAAAAAATTATGGATAGTTAGGAAGGTATTTTAATCCACTTTGACCCCACGAGTTAAGAGCTGCATTTAATTCAGGATATTCAGATTCATGTTCATCAACAAAATCTTCTAGATCCTCACTAGCCTCATCTAGATGGCTGACACCTATATCAATAATTTGTCGGAAAGCTTTAGTCCCTGCATAAGTCCCTTTTGGGTGACTATGGATTGCAGAGCCCGCTCCAATCATAATATCTGTACCGAGGTCTTTAATTAATTTTAAAACAATTCCTGGAGTTACTCCTCCAGCGGGCATAGGTAAGGTGGGTTTTAGATGCCAAAAAGGATAACGTAAGACAGTAGCACAGGCAAAATAACGATCACGAAGAAAAGGAGCTTTCCCATAAACTCCAGGATAAACAAGGATGTCTAATCCTGCCATTCGTGCGAATTTTCCCATAATTAAATTCGAAGAGATTCCTGACACTTCTGATTCATAAAATACTCCTGCATGATCCATATGACCTAAAACTGGTAATTTAATACTAGGATCTTCAGTAACCGTTCTAACTGCAGCTAATCCTGCTGTCAAGTAATTAATCATTAGTCCATTTGTACCATATGAAATTGCTTTCTCTGCATGATCGATCATCTTTGTAGGTTCATCAGTGATATTAACTAAATAAATTGTATCTTCACCAGTTTCCTCTTTAGCTTTATCCACTTGTTCCATATTTTTTGTTATTCGTTCTTCTAGTGGTAAATATTTGATATTACCTGCCAAACTTTCATTGTCCTTAATAAAATCAGCTCCTCCTCTCGCAGCTTCATAAAATGTCTTAATTCCGTCTTCTATTGTGTATGCGTGATTTATATTGGTTAACATTGGTCGTTCTGGAATTTTTAATTGTTTTCTTAATCCTTGAATCCCAAATTTTGGTCCCTTGAAATTTTGAAGAAATTCAGAAGGAAATTGTACATCTAGGAGCTTAACTTTTCCCCCTAAGGATATATTACCTGCTAATGTTGTTAATAACAAGGGAAATTGAGGTTCTAGTCCTTCAATTGGATATGCGATCTGAATAATGTATTGACGTTCCTTCAAGTCTGGTGGAACACTGATTTCAAAAGGAGGAGTACTATAAAGCCCAATAACTTTTCCCGCAAATTTTTTAAGTATATCTTTTGGATCCGAAGTGACAGGTAAAAAGGATCCAATCGTTTGTTCTTTTACCATTACCCTCCCGATATAATAAGGATCTAAATTACCCGCTAAACAAATATAATAAGTACCTATGACATATTTTTCAGGTTCGATTGATTCATGGATTCCTTCAAGATAATGTCCCCATTGTTGTTCTGCATAATCATCAAATTTATTCACTTTTGGCATTTGGGTGATCTCCCAGTATATTTATGAAAATCTTACAAAAAAAGGAATGGTATTTCAGACCTATATTACTTTTTGGAATGTCTTAATTTTGATAGAAGAGGTCAATTTTATAATAAATATCCTTTTACTATTCTTAAATTTCTTTTCTGCCAACAGGACATCTATGATTACTTTTTGAGAAAATAAAAAAAATAAAAGGAAGAGAAAAAAGGGTAAATTAATTTATAAAGCCTTTTTCTGTGTATAGTGATTCTTTCCGATTAGATGCCAAAGAAATGCTCCTATTGGTCCTAAAAAAACAAGAATGATGACCCAAACTACTCTATCCTCCTCCATATAAGGAGTATTAAGGTAGTTTACCAAGGCGACAAACCAGAAAAGAAATAATCCAAATCCAATAATTAGTGTAATTGGTATTATGGGAAAAAAAACATTAAATCATCTACTTGATGAAACATAAGAAATCATCATAAATCCCTAGATTGTCCCCTTTTTAAAGCTTAATAATGTAGGCTATAAACTAGGAAAATTGGTCTGAAATACAGTCGTAACAAAAGGTAATTTTAGCTTTATCAGATCTGATAATAATTTTTGCACACTCAGTACAATAAAGTTTCAAGCATTTTGAACATTTCATTATTCCCAAGGCATTTTTACAGCGTTGGCAGAAATTATCGGAAGAATGGCCACCTAATTTTATTGCAAGGGATTCTAAAATTTTTTTAATTGTATGAGGATTTTTAATTTCACTAGACCCAATCCAAAATCGTTCTGTGAGATTAAGAAAATCATTTTCTATTAATTCTGAAGGAAGGAAGTCTTGAAGCCTTGTAGTCTCAAGAAGATC
The DNA here is from genome assembly GCF_975850365.1 of Candidatus Hodarchaeum mangrovi. NCBI lineage: Archaea > Promethearchaeati > Candidatus Hodarchaeota > Candidatus Hodarchaeia > Candidatus Hodarchaeales > Candidatus Hodarchaeaceae > Candidatus Hodarchaeum > Candidatus Hodarchaeum mangrovi. Next base: position 2,792 of record NZ_CDLCQJ010000075.1, read on the forward strand.
AAGGTTAATCTTCCATGTAGCTTTTGGATAGACAAAAACATATTTACGGCCTTTAATTTTAATCTCTAACAACCCAATAAATCCAGCTTCTTCCAGCGTTGCTAAATGGAAATCAAGTCCTGCTCTTTGAAGTTTAAAATGAGTAATTAAATTATTCTTGATTAAGAATTTTTCCTCTATTATATAGTCTAATATTTCAAGTCTTATTTTATTAGAAATCGCTTTAAGTATTGTTTCAATAGAAGCCTCAGATTTCATTCTAATACACATTTATTTAAAACTAAAAATTCAGATAATTTAATGAATTTCAACTTTAAACACTTTTTTATTAAGTATTTGATCAGGTAAAAAAAAATTTACGCTTAAGTGTTCACGACCGTATACTTTTATTTAACTGCTATTTTAATGAACTGAAAATTCTTTTTATCGTCAAACCTTATATGTCCTTATATCAAGAGTCAAATAGTGATAAATTTGAGTAAACCAATGGTTGTAATTGATTCGCTTGTTAAAGATTATCAAAGTGGTGTAATAACTGTCCATGCTTTAAATGACGTGAATCTTGAGATTAAAAAAGGAGAATTTGTAGTGATTCTTGGTCCCAGTGGGTCTGGTAAAACCACACTTCTCAATCTAATTGGTGGGATAGATATGCATACCAGTGGATCAATTAAAGTCAATACTCATGAAATCACTAAGTTTACAGAAAAAAAACTTACTGAATTTCGGAAAAAAGATGTTGGATTCATTTTTCAATTCTACAACTTAATTCCAACCCTTACAGCAGTTGAAAATGTAGAATTAGCCGCCCAGCTGAATTTTTCTCGTCGTATAGCCTATGAAAAATCCATGAAAATGTTAGAGACTGTTAGAATAATAGATAAAGCCAACAATTTTCCATCACAGCTTTCAGGAGGAGAGCAACAACGAGTTGCTATTGCACGAGCTTTAGTTAAAGAACCCAAAATTGTTCTAGCTGATGAGCCAACAGGGAATCTCGATACAGAGACAGGAGAACATATATTGAAAGAAATGTTAAGGATCTGTAAGGAGAAAGAAACAACATTCTTAATTGTCACACATAATGTTGCAATTTCAAAACTTGCCGATTATATTGTTTATTTAAAAGACGGACAGATTTTTGGAACATCGAAAGGAGAATAAATATTGCTATTTTTCAAAAAAATTGCTAGAGATCTTACAAGGAATAAAGCACGTTCTTTACCTATTATTATTCTAATATTAATTAGTCAAGCTGCTAGTATTCTTTACATAGAAATAGGGGTTCTGATGGATGTTAGCTGGCAACAATATTTCCAAGAAAGTAAAGTAGGAGATGTTTGGATTGACACTGTCCCTTTATCTTCAGCTTCATTTAATGCATCAGTTATATCTGAATGGCAAAGGAAATATTTAATAACAACAATTCAACCACGTTTGTTTTTCAAAGGTCAAATAATAGTAGAAAGTGAAAAGATATCTGTTGAGGTTATCTCTTTACCTAGAAATAACTCGAATTCAATCAATAGAATTATAACAAAAGATGGGAGCTATTTTACGGATTATTCTGAGCTTGCAGCAGGAGTTTATATTGAACAATCTTATTTAGAGTTCTATCATCTTGAGGAAGGAAATGAAATTGCTCTATCAATTGACTTCGGAACTGAATCAAAAAATCTAAATCTTACAATACTAGGGGGAGCTTATAGTCCTGAATATCCAATGAAAGCAGGTGAGGGAGTATCTCAACAACAATTTGAATTTTCGGCCACATTTGCTCAATATTTAACAATGAGTATCTTTGTAAGGACAGATTATCTTCAACAAGAATTATTTCAAGGACAGGAAATCTATAATCAGATTTGTATTTCTCTTTCAACTAAAAGTGAAATCGATTCTTTCCTCCATTATTTACAATCAGATGAATCACCTTTAAGCATATATACCATTAATGTAAGGAAATATCCTGCTTTAATGGAAGATATGGCATTTATTATGATCTGGGTTGGATTTGGAGTTGCATTTTTCTTTCTTTTAATCTCTATGTTTCTGACCTATACGGTTGTGAATCGGTTTATTGATGAACAGAAATCCCAAATTGGAGTCATGAAATCATTAGGTTATTCAAACAGATATCTTTTAACGCAAAATCTTTTTTATGGTATTATTTTGGGGATTCTAGGATCAATTCTCGGGAACTTTATTGGTGGAGGTATCGGAATAGTAATTGCGGACCTTGCGTTAAATTCTTGGCTTTCATTCCCTTATATTGTAATCGTTTTACCAATAACACAATTTCTCTTATTATTGGGAATTACGGTCATAATTTCAACATTTGCATGTTACATCTCAGCACGACGAATCTTAAAAATCTCCCCACGGGCTGCTATCCAACCAATTATACATGAAAGAAAGATAACCACCTTTATATTAGAAGATATTTTCCAAAAATTTGTCTTTCGTCTGTCAGCTCCTATCAAATATTCTATTCGAAATGTATTTGTCAATCCTAAACGAACCTTAACCACAATTCTATCACTTCTGCTCGCTATAGCACTGGTTGGAGGTGTATTAACAATTATTGTAAGTGTTTTTGAGGGAGGATCCTTAATGTTTGAGTCTGAAAGATGGGATGCTCAAATCACCCTAACATACGTTGAACCATTTTCAGAAATTGAATCGAATATTTTGACTAAAATTGCAAACCAAGGATCAATCACTCTAGAACCTATGTTAACAGATTTCGCTAAAATAAGTGATCCTTTAGAGAATTCTAATATTTGGACAAAAATCACTTTTATGGCGTTAGCATTAAATCAAAGTTTAAAAGTCCTTTCAACAAGTTTTGCAAACAATATTTCGGCGATAGTATCCCCAGACCTTGCTAAATCATTTAACCTAGAAGCTGGAAATCAATATTCATTACTAGGAAGAAATGGAACTGAATCAAATGTTAATATTCAGTCAATTCTCCCACAACACCATGTTTCAAGCTTCTATATCCCTCTTTCTTTAGGAAATTATTTATCCTTTGGAAATAACACTACTCAGATGATTAACGGGATTCTTCTTGGTGGATTGACCTCTAAAGATGATATCGAATCATTAAAAGAAGATTATTCCTTAATCCTAAAATCAGATCTAATTAAGCAAACGGAGTCGTGGTATTCATTGATGAGTTCTATCATCTTTGTTATCCTCTTTCTAGTTCTTATAATAGCTGGAATGATTATCTACTCGATAATGTCAATTGATATTGCCGAACGAAAGGATGATCTAGCTATTATGAGAGCGATAGGTATTCATAATAGAAATATTTATCTTTGGGGAGTTTTAGAGGTATTAATTTATACAATTTTATCGAGTGTAGGATATTTTATTGGATTCTTTATCGCAGTATGGTATATGGACATTTTACAGCAATTAATGCAGCAACCACAAGGAACTTTTAATTTTTCATTGGCACATTACATCTTTTCTTTGAGCTTTGGCTTTATAGCTGCAATATTGGGTCAATTTTTTGCACTACGATATGTTCTAAAGCAAAAAATTGCTCTTGTTACAAAAGAGAAAATGTTTGGGTAGGTTCTTTTTACAATATAAAATTAAATAAGATGAATTGAAATCCAATGCACAAAAAAGTAATGGTAATAATAAAGTCCTTTATACACCTTTTAATTATTTGATCGATAAAAGTTTCTGTTCCACAAAGCTTTAATCACCAGGATTAGACCATTCAAATAATTATATACCATTTAGAAGATAAAAATATCATCTATCCTCCGTGTAATTGATGACTTTATAATTTATAGAATATTATTGCAAATAAATAGAATCATAAATTAAAGGTACTTTTTTAAAATAATAGTTTAACAATAAGGAAAATTACTCCGGAAAAGATTGCAGATGCAGGAGTCGTTAAAATCCAACTCCACCCAATCTCTTTTAGTGAATCAGTATCGATTTTCTCTTTATTTACAAAACCTACACCAATAAAAGCTGCTACTAAGATATGCGATCCACTCAAAGGCATTCCTAGCAAAGTACCTACGAACATTATGATTGACACCGAAACACTTGCTGCTAGGGCAGAAGTGGCTGATAGAGCTACTATATCCTGAGAAAGTTTTTTAGTAACTCGTCTTCCAAGTATGATAACCCCAAGACACATTCCGAGACCACCGGCAAGAAGTGCTAAGAATGGATCAGCCAAAATCTCTGGAATGGCCATCAAAGGCCCAATTGCTTTAGCAACATCATTACCACTTCGAGAAAAAACTGAAATGAGGAGAAAGAATGCTAAAGCATATGATGCTATCCTTTCCTGGCGCTCATAATCACTATATCCTGTACGTTTGAGTGATTGTTGTAATTTAATGATTAAAAAATAGGATCCGTATCCACCAACTAAACCTATTAATGGACTGATGATCCAGCTAAATACAACTATTATCAAAGTGTCTAATCGTACCGCGGATAAACCCCACTCTATCAATACTATCCCTAACACACTTCCAACGACAGATTGAGTTGTAGAAATTGGGATACCTTTCAAGGAAACAATAAATAACCAGATCGCCATTGAAATTAAAATAATAAAGACCATAGGAAGCGTTAGAGTTTCAGTGGCAAAATTATTTCCAACCGTTTTAGAAACTTGTTTTCCAAGAAAAAAAACGCCAATAAAATTAAAAATTCCCCCAAGGATCACTGCTGATCCAAGTGTTAACAAACCTGCTCCTACAGCAGGAGTCATAGTTTCATCATTTGCTCCTATGGTAAAAGCAACAAAAAACCCGATTCCTAGAGCTAAAGCTAAAATTAAAGGATCAGTCAGGTTTGTCACCAAAATTAGCGTTAACTGTGTTTAGCAATTAAAACTTTCAAATAATCAATGGCTTCCTCTGCTCTTATACTAATTCGTGTGGTGTCGTTTAATAAACGTTCAGTCCCTCTCTCATATTTATCATTAAGAACTTGCTCTTGAATAATATAATACAGATCTCTAACTTCATCTCGTTGTTCCTCTACCTTCATTGCTTTCTTAGCTGCTTTTTCAAAATCATCAAAAAATTCTTCATGTGCTTCGACATAATTTTCGATAAGATCCTCTGTTATTTTTAATATCTGATCAAATTCAGGTGGAAAATAGGAACTATCCAGTTTTTTAAGGCATAATGTACGAACTGCTCGCTCTATACAATCTAATATATAATCCGCATTAAACATTAAATTATAGCGTTCTTCTGTGATTTGTGGTAAATAGGCTTTTTTCCGGAAAATACTCTCGAAGAAGACGTCTTTAACTTTATCAGCATCTCTTTCTAGATTAATTATTTCATCTCGTAATTTATAGCCTTTTTCATAATCTCCTTCTCTCCAAGCTTCAATTGCTTTAACATAAGTTTCATATGCGACTTCTATTGACTTTACTAGTTCAAGAAATAGTTCAGTTCCTTTTTTATGAATATCCTTCTCTCTTAGAATTTTAGAAAAATAATCTCCAGGCATTTCCTTCACCAAAAACTTCAAAGAATATTTATAGAAAAAAGTTATTTATATTTACTGGAAGAAATGGTACAAGATCTAGTTATTTATAATTTGATTGTAAATTTACACAAAGAAAATTCAGAATCTAGTTGTTACTATAATATTTTAATTAATCTTTTGGTTTTTCGGTCCCATTTTGCCAATTTTCAATGACTTGATTTGCTTCCTTGATATAATCGATATAGGAATGTGATAATGATTCCGAAAATCCAATTAATTCACAATTGAGGCATTTGGAATAGGGTAATAATCTTGGAAAAAAAGATGGGACTTTTACCATTTTACAATCTTGGATTTTTTCTACCTTATTAATAAATGTCTCAACTGAAACATTTTCAAACTCTAACAAATTTATTTGTTCAAAGGAAATTTTTGAGGAAATATCTTGTAAATTCTGTTCAGTAATACGTAGATTGTCTTGAAATGCAAC
>NZ_CDLCQJ010000076.1:0-2053 GCF_975850365.1 Candidatus Hodarchaeum mangrovi
CTGCAATCTTGAAATATGCTAGCTTGGTAAAAACTGAAGTTAATATTTTTGGCGTTTTAGGGGCGGGTACTTCCTTTGGCTATTTCATTGGATCCTATATTGGTGGTTTGTTATATGATGTTTTGGGTATGCGAATTCTTTATCTTATTGGCTTCGGTACATGCATTTTGGGACTAATTCTGACCCTTCGTATGCGAAATATCCTCCATTCTGAAGAGTCTGAGCTTATAGAAATGAGTTCAAGTTTTTCTATTCATGTAAATCCTTCTCATGATCTACTCTCTACTCTTATGAATGCAAAATTAGTCATTGTCATTCTCATGATTGCCATACTTCAAACCTTCCAAGGGTCTTTTTCAGGAATGTTTGTTTCAGTTTATCTTATATCTGAACTTAATGCTCCGTCTTATGTAATAGGATTATCGTACGGTATTGCTACCTTATCAGGAGCATTTGCAGCTCAATATGCTGGAAAATTAGGAACAAAATTTGGATACAAAACAATCCTTCTAATCTGCTTTATAGGTTATTTTATTGTTTGGATTGTATTTTTTACTTCAATCGATAATTATCTATTACCAGCTTTATCTTATACCATTCCGATATTTGTGGGCTTAATGGTTGCAGGACCAGCTATTGTAACTCAATACATTCAAGAAAATCAGCGTGGAACGGTCATGGGTATATTTTCAGCCTGTCAATACTTAGGATTGGGGATCGGTACAATATTAGGTGGCTATTACGCAGCAATCAATTCATCTATTCATTTAAACTTCGAAATTTCAGCTTATGGTGCAATAATTCTCATTCTCTTTACTTTTATATTCTTTCGGAATGATAAAAGGGTAAAGGAGAAAAATATTTGATACTGGATTTAACTTACTCTGAGCTTTTATCAGGAATATTCCAGATCTTTATCAAACTTACTACCATGTAACTAATTTTCTTATTTTTTCTCTTCTCTCAAGCCTTACAAAATTGTTCCCTAATCTCCCTTTTTTAAGCAGAGTTCGATCCTCAAACCGCTCAGGATAACCCACACGAACAGTTCTTTAAATGCTTTCTGAAGATACTGACCAAAAATGATCATAAGTCATCTGAAAAAGATTTTGAATGATTCATATTTCGAATATTTTCTCTAGATAAGTTTATTTTGACCCGCTATTTTTGACCTATCTATTAAAGAATGGGGGACTTCTCCTTTCTTGAAACCATATATCGAATTTGTTCTAAATTTTAGTAGATATTATAGATCAGTATCTGAAGACAAAATTTATAGAGCTTTACTTTTACATTGTCCCTTTGATCATTTACCGAACGAACTCATTAGAACGGACCGAAATAAATTTAGATTGCGCATATTTTTTAGAGAAACACAATCCTTGGAAATAGCTTACCGTCAACTTGAAGGAAAAATGGAAGAATTACGCGATCAATTGGATTTAATTTTTCACTGTTATGGAAAAGTAGAAGATGCTCATGCTGGTGTATTAAATACTACTGATGCAATTACTTGGATAGAAGGGTAAAAAAGCATGTCTCATGACGAATACTTATTCAAAATATGTTTTCTCGGTTCTGTTCAACCATCCGTCTTTGACCAGATTTTATCCCCTCAAGGTCTTGGATCTTCTGTATTAACTCCTTAGGTAAATTCGTTTTATGGTTATTCTGATAGTCAAATGCAACAAGAAGGGCATCAGCTTCTGCTGCAGGTTTCTTATGCTTGGTACTAATGAGTATCTGCTTGACAAATATTCGATCGTTGAGAAGTTTTTCCGCTTTTGTGCCAACAAGGAGTGTATCTGGATATGTTAAAGGGATCTTGAACCTACACTGAATGGAAGCCAGAATGAGGCCCACTCCAGTTTCTTCCATTGAGGTCAAAGCATTTATTTTTTCCAGATACGAAACACGCCCATCCAGAAAATAACGAAAATAAACTGTATGATTTACATGGTGAAGAGCATCCATGTCGCCCCACGACACCAATAGTTCCGTAATCACGGGATAATCATCTAACACATCATTCATTTTCCATTCCTCAATTAAA
>NZ_CDLCQJ010000077.1:0-14190 GCF_975850365.1 Candidatus Hodarchaeum mangrovi
ATGATGTCTACCTCCATCAAAATACATACCATGTTGGGAAAAATAAATTCGTCCATACGAGGCATAGCTGTGTCCTCGTTGCGTATTAGGGCGTTTAATATAACTTTGCAGAGTTCTAGGCCCACGACCAGGATGAATCCTTCCTACCCCCGCTTGCAAGGCATGCTGTGCTAATACAGGAAAAAAAGTATCCCCTCCTCTAGTAAATATAATATCAGGATCAATTTGACGAATATATCGAAAGCATTCTTCTAGCATTGTCCCCTCGTCTGGATCTTCAAAAATAACAGGCTCTTCTTCTGAATCAACGATTGATCGTCGGACACTAAGGGCTAAAAGACGCCCTCGTAATAAATGTTCATTTTCAAATTTTGGTTGTAACCAAAGCGTTCGAAAAGGGACGGTACGGTATTCTTTATCCGTATATTCCTCCAATAATCGCCAATTCGGCTGTAGTCGGTTGTTGAAAATTTCGATTTCTGCATAGACATACGGAAAGAGATTCATCTGGAAACAGAAATGCTGGTAGAGACTGAGATCTGCATTATGCAGATAGTCATCCCAATGTTTTCGCAAATCAAAATAGGTTGATTGCAGATGGTTAGGATTAACCTTGACTTGTAGTACGTCGACCGGTTTCCAATCATGAATGAATCGAAACCGAGGGACAATATCTACACGATCAATGTGTGAATGGCTGAGTAGCTGAGCTTGGGTTTCACGATCGGCCTTTGTGATATAAAATTCAGCCGTGAACGGAAAAAACACCTCAATCGGTTTCACATTGTTTTCAGGTAACCAGTGTAATCGTACACCCCACTCTGTAGGTTCGATATCGTGCAGCCATGCATGGAGTTTCATTTCATATCCTCAGATCGTATCCTGTGATGATAATAATTCTTTTAGTCGGTTTAATTCACGGTTCAACCTTTGAATTTCGACTTGTTGTGCTATTAACATACTCATGACAATGTTATCGTACATAAGAGGTCGTGTATTAGCACTAGCCGCATCAGCCAGCTGAAACGCTTTTTCCCACAATGTGGTGAAGCCACTTCGATGGGGTTCACGTAATCGTGAAGCAAAATGTTTTTCCCACAAGAAACGTTCTTTTTCAAGCATTCGACGATACGAAGGTAACGTTCTACCCATAAATTCACCTCCAGAAATGAGTCAAAGACATCAGCTGTCTCTCTTCTAGGGGGTCAACAACTTCGACTTGACTCACTGGTCTTTCAGGATCTTTCAGTAGTTCAAACGAAAATTGCACTTCTTTTCTGTTTGGAGCAGAATGATCGACACGAATAATATTGGTAACGGAATGAGCCAGATAAGTACCTCCCAATGCTTTATAGCGAGATTGAGGAGCGTTTGTGGCTGTCATGATGATTACTAGATCATATTGCAGTGCTAGACTCTTTAAAACGCCTAATGAAGCGTTCAGTTCTGTTAATGAAGATGTAGCTGGTCTTTTATCATATTCCTGATATTGTAATGCTTCTTTTGATAAATAATGAGCAGAAATCTGTGGAATCATGATGATGTTAATCTGCTTCCTGCGAATCAGGTCTGGAAGATGGTTTGTTATTATTTCGGTGACTTGATGAAAATTAAATGCACGAGCAAGCTGAATCCTGTCAAGCACGAGAAGAGGATCTGTCTGATGCCTTCTTGCTCCTTCCCCTATCTCAAAAAACGGAAAAAGGTTTGCACCATCAATAAACGCCATCTGAGAATGAGAATTGGTCAGGAGGAGTGAGAGTGTTAGCCTTGTTACAAGAGTACGAAATCCTGAGGTGGATAGGTCGCCCTGAAATAACACAACACTCCCAGGATACAGCCTGGTTAATGCATCAAGAGAGGGGATTCCGAATCGATAGCACTGCTGTAGTTGTTGCCATCTTTCCTCTGCAGAAATGAAATCTTGAGCAGGAGATTCCTGCAATTTGTCGATATCTATCATTTTCTCTCAGGATTATTTGGACTCTGACCACTCTAATGAATCACGAGCTCAGAGAGGCAACCGAAAATGACAAAAGGAGTTTATTTGGAATGAAAAACCAAGCGGAAGCGACTTAATTCTCGAAAAATATGAATCTGACGTGTTAAGGGAAAGTAAATGGTACACCAAAATAGCGTGCTTTTATTTCAAGAATTGACTCATAACGCTTGGCCTTGTCGACAGCACTTGCTACTCAATGGATGGATATTACGTATCTCTGAGGGTTATACACAGCGTGCAAACAGTGTTCTGCCCCTCCATTATCATGGTACTGATCCTGTAGCAGACATTCATATTGCAGAGGTAGTATATCAAAAGACACAATTGTCTAAGATTATCTTTCAGATTCCTGATTGTGTAGCTCCTCCTAGTCTAGATGAAGTATTAGCCACCATAGGTTATGAAAAAAAATCAAAGACCATTGTAATGACAAAAACACTCGATAATCAAGTGGTGACTAAGACCATTCGTGATGACCTTCGTTATGAGTGCGATCAGAACCATGTACGCTGGCTCAATTTCAAAAAGATGTGTTCAATGGATATGAATACATATAACCCACTTCTTGAAAAAATCATAGAGCGGATAGTGAATCCTGCTCCTAGATTCTTTTATACGATTGCGAATAAGGAGATTATAGGAGGACTATTGGGAGTTGTTGAACGTGGTTATTTTGGACTTTTTGGTCTCGAAGTCAGTCCACACCACCGTAGAAAACATGTTGCATTGTCATTAATGCAATATATAATCGAATGGTGTAAAACTAATCAGGTACACACTATCTATTTACAAGTAGAAGAGGTAAATAACCCTGCACTAGTTCTATACCAGAAATTAGGGTTCATTCCAGCATATTCTTATCACTATCGGACTAAAAAACTCTAAAGATCCGAGTAATTATGACTTTAGATCTTGCCTAAATTTAATTTTTAATATTCCTTTTCCTAGATTCAAGTTTCGATATAGGGTTATGAAAAGAAACATTCCGAACTAGGAGTGTTTTTCTGTTGGTTTGTATATACAAATGTTTTTTTATTTAATGGATACATTATTTAATGGTTGTACTATAAAGGGGCTAGAAGTTCTTCGGTTACGTAGTGAATCAGTAAATCATTATCTATAAGTTTATAGAGGCGCCTTTTACCATGGATAAAAAGATCCGCTTACTGAAAAGAACATTTCTTCTTCTTAATCTCATAGAAATACCTAAAAGCATTGTATCAAGACGATTAACTATTTTCAATAATTTTGAAAAAAATAAATCTGCTTTTGAGGATGAAGAATTAGTAAATTGGTATGGGGAAGTCTTAGGTAAAGGAAAAAATTTTACCAAAGATAATCTAACTGCTCAAATAGTATTTAATTTTATTAATGAGCATGAGGAACTGTGGGAAGAAACATTTAAATTAGAAGATATTTCAGCAGTTACAAAGATAGAAATACCCCAAGATATCCCAAAGCGATTTCAACTCGTATTAGAACGAAATAAATATACTCCTCAACCACTTTCTGAAACAAATAGTATGGTAAAAAACGTTTTTACAGCCTTAACCAGAAATTCCAAGTTTGAATATTCTATTATTGATTTTGAGAAAGAAATACTCTATAAATTAGAAGGTTGTGAACAGCTTTCGCACCCAGAATTAATCGAAGAGGCAGTTAAAGCATATGAAACTACTGTGTACAAAGAAGATGGAATGAACAGCTACCGATTTTTATTTGAAGAATTTAAAGTGAAGCAAAAAGAATTTGAACTCCTGGGTATCAATTTCATTTATCCTCAAATGAAAATGGATCATGCATCAAAGGATAAGGTTTCTGTTTTAATGGGGGCGTCACTTCTGGCTTTTAAAACTTTTGGAGGAATTTTTGAGTTAAAAAGAGTAATTCGAACCGCAAATCGTGTCGCAAACGTTGCGTTTACAGAGGAAGAGGTACACGAATTTTTTAAAGCGTACTTAGAGGGATTATTGGATTTAATCTTATTGAAAGGACCAGAAAACAAGGGATCTTATCTATTAACAATTGAGAGAACAATTGATTATAATTTTCAACTAGATAATTTCGCAATTTATCCAAATATCGAATTTTTTCCAAGTGAATTGACCTCCATCTCACAACGACTACTTGGAATTTTAGTACGAGCTAAAATATTAGAATGGACTAAAAATGTTCAAATTGGAGAAGAAAGAACCCTTTTAGATCTTCTAAAAGATTTCCAAAATCACTTAGGATTAATTTTACCATCATCAAAACAATTACTTTCTTTTCAAGAAATGTTTGAGAATACTGATTTAAACCTAATCGAATCTGCGATTAAATTCTTTTCGAAAGAGCTAACTTATTCGTTTCTTCTAGCAGTAAATAAAGGGGGAATAGAAAATTCGTTGTTGGAAGCTATTAAAAATCTTAGTGGGGCTCCAAGAGGATTAGGCAATCAAATATTGAGTATAAAGAAATATTATCAAAGTGTTTTCCCAGATTCTTGGCCGAAACAGTTCTTTTATGGTTATATAATTAAAACAGCTAGTAAGGGATTGTCAACTTCAACTAAACGAACTGTTACAGAAAGACTGAACTTAATGGTTGCGGAAGATCCTAGACCAATAAAGGGAGCAATGAGTTTTGGTCCGAGGAAAACAGGTGATAAAATTAAGTCTGATGTAATCTATGAGAGATTACGAAAAATTCCTTTTATCAATCCTCTTTTTACTACTGCTGATGAAGCTCAAAATTACTTGAAGCTTTCTTTTTTAGCTATAAGATTGGAAATAAGCAAAGCATGGATCAAAGACATTCTAAGAAAAGGATTCGAATTATATATAGAACAACCTGTAAAACAAGCATGGCTAAACGAAATGGAGGATTTATCGAGAGAAATCATCCGGTATTATCAGGATCTCGTTGCATTAGATCGTTCAACACTTGAGATCAATGAATTAGTTGTTGAAAGCCTGCGTGAATCCTTCAATATACCCTCACTTGATTCCATTCCTCGTGGCAAAAAGGATAGTGAAGTCCTTTCTATGTTTATTAAATTACCAGAAAATCATGAACTGTCAGATCGTGAGGGAGTGGAACATTATCTAAATTCAGCGTTCAATTTTAGTAAAAAAATAATTAACTCATTAATAAACCGAGAGGTGGAGGAAGAAGTTGACAGAAAAACATTTGATGAAGAGATTGAGGAACGAACTAAGCTAGATAAAATAGTTATAGATTGGTACATCCGCGCTAGTCATGTTTATAGTGAGATAATTGACATTTCCCTTGGTTTGGAAAGAACATCTGATCCAGATGATCTTTTATTAAAAACATTGTACGGAGGGGTAATTTTTCTTGTAGAGGAAGGAATGAAAGGATTGGTTCTTAAGAAAGAAGAAAAAATCCAAAAAGGATTATTCCTTCGTGATCTTTTGTCAAAACAACTTCACTCCATCAAAGAGTGCATTGAGATCTTACAAGTCCCTTATACTGTTGAAATGATATTAAATTTTCTAATTGATCAAATTGAGCTATTTAATCAATCATATAATATAAGAGGAATTATTTCCAAACTAGAATCCGATAATCGTCTTCAAAAGGCTTTACCTCGGTCAAATAGATCTTCAGTTTTGAATGAACCAAGTATCCTGTCGCTTATTGCCAGAGAATTTATTACTAGTTTGATTAAAAAATGGGCAAACTCAACAATCAACATTGTAGAAATAATCGTAAAGATCCTTGAGCTAAAAGAAGAAGTTGATGAAGAAAGAGAACAAAAAATTCTTCAAATGTTCTTCTATGGTACAGGAAGAAATGATATTAGAAATTTTATTTATCCATTTATTGTAGGTAATGTTCGCCATATTTCTAGATTTGAAACTGCATCAATGATTGATGAGCTGCATGAATATACATTGGAGGTCTTTCCAGAAGCTGTTCAATGTGATGCCCAAATTGCTATGAATATTTTATCTAAAGCACTTTCAGAAGAAGGTGAATTAAGCCAAACATCGACTAAAAGACAGGGAAATTTAGATTTAATCTATTACTTAGGCAGTTCAATCCAAAGTTGTAATAATATACTAAACCTTTACCCATTCAGTGAAGGACTGAACTTCTCTCTTAGTGATGTAGTGAAAAAAGCAACAGGATTAAGTCTATTAGGGCTAAATCTGGAAACAATTGTATTTCAATTAGATGATTCTAATCTCTCCTCAATAGCTAGCTATGTTGAAAATCCTTATGAAGGATCACAAATAACGGGGTTAACTCTAGAACTGATAACAAAAGAAAATATTCCTTTAGGAACATTAAATCCATTATCTAAAAATGCCTCTCAAGTTCTATCAGGGTTAATAGATAGAAATCAAAAAAATCTGGACTCTCCAGATAAATTGTATAAAGAGATACTTATACAACTATTAAATGAAGCAGAACTTCTATTAATGAGTGGCATTGCAACAGAAGAGGATCTTTTCAGTTCAATACAATCTTCAAAGTCTGAGCTGAGATTAATGCATAATGTTTCTCAATCAACTTTGCGTGTTACAACAGCATATCGTATGAAGCTACAACAGATAATACATGAGCAAATGACTTGCATAATCCCTGAAATTATCGAATTCTGGGGGGAGAATATTAAGTCTTTTAGTGCTTTTGCACAATTAGTGGTTCCTTTTTTAGATCCTGCTCAAGAAATAAAAGAAAAACTTCAAAAAAATAGTAAACAGTTTACTTTCCTTAATAATATGGATATTCAGTTTATTAATAATAAATTCATGTATCCATCTCTTCTTATATTTGATGATAATGGACGATATAAAGTAATATTCATTCATTATGTAGCTCCTGATTATATTCTTATTTTAATTGCTCAAGAAGAAATGAAATCGAAGATGGGATTACGCACAATTCAGTATTTATTAAAAACACGATATAATTTCTTTGAAGAGCTTGTAGCGGACTTTAACTTATTACCATTAAACGAATTAAATCAATGTTTTCCATTAAACAAAATTCGGGTAATGAAAGGAAATAAACTCGATAGTCAACTAATTCAAAATATTAGCTTTGGAGCAATTTAATTTGAATGATTCTAAATCCCTAAAGGAATTACATTTTACTGGTTTTCAACCCAAGCAAGTAGACCTGAAAGATATGCAGGATCGCTCGTTGAAGAAAATAATCTTAATAGGAGATGGGATGTCAGGTAAAACACAAATTATCTTAACCTTCGGACAATTAGTTATTAATTATCTTAAAAAAATATTCCAAAATCAAAGTGAAAGTTACAGAGATAGAATATTTTTAGGGAAAGCTGAAGTAGCTCTTGGTTCTTTTGAAGAAGAACTAACTCCTGAATTTTTAGCATGGGTAGAAAAAAACGGTTTTATCGTACAGTATGGAAGAGTTTCTTGGGACCTAGTTAAAAACATTAGTTTAGATACTGAAACTATTGGTTTTGAAGATTTTAAAATGATTTTCCCTTATATCTGGAGAGGACAAACGTTTCGTGTAAGCATTGAGGGGGTAGATGTGGGAGGTCAGAATATTTATGATCACTTTCGGAGTGTAATGGGAAAATTAGCAGGAAAAAATGATTTAGTATTGGTCATCTTTGATAAGTCAAGAGCTTTTTCTTGTTGGAATAGTATTGAACAGATCAAAAAGCTTTTGGATGAAAAATCTGGTACAACAGAACATGTTCCGACTATCCTATATGTCGCAAATAAGGTAGATATAGAAGAGCACATACGGTCTCAAAAATGGCGATCAGAAACTCAAAGAGCACTCATAGATATGGTCAAATTGGCACTGAATTATGGAAAGGGGAGTTATTCTTTACCATCGCTTGTATCAAAAAGCAGACAGGAAATCAAGTTTACATTCCAAATGCTGAATGATTCACTGCCTTTCCCTGATTTTGAAGCTTTTATCTATAATGTAATTAGAAAAAATGACTTTTCTTACCCGAATACGATGACTGATGTCAATACAAGAGCTATTGCCAGAGAGATAGCTGCTCAAATTGTTTTTGATCAAAAAGTCGTACATAACCAGTCTGATACTTTTATGATCTCAGTTATGGAAGATTTTGGGTCTTTATTATTCCAAAGAAGACCGCTAGCTCTTCAATATGGTGGTGCAATCGAATATACAAGTGAAAAAAGCGAAAGAGATCCATTTCTAAGAGTAAGAGAAAAATGGAATAATTATACTTGTACTCTATCATCTTTAAATTCAGAAAGTATTGATTCTGCGATCAAGGCTGCTGGAAATGCGAGAGTATTTCTAGCACAAATGGGTACATTTTATTCGACAAATGCGCTTAATGGTTTAGGGATTATTGAGCTATTTGAAACTATTATAAAGAAAAAATTAGAAGAAAATGTAGTAATATCCACTGATAGACCAGAAGGAGTCATTAGAAGAAAAATTAAACGATTTTAACAATATTGGGGCTGTTTCTTAATTTTGATTGGGCTAGAATTTTTTGATAAAGAAACTGGAATTTTTTTATTTAGTTATGAATTTCGTCCAGATATTTTATATAATTCAGAAATTCGCTCAGGTCTATTAACTGCAATTTTGAATATAATGCAAGAGACATTTGGGACACAATCATCAAAAACACGTAATATTACTTATGGAAAATATAGTGCTATTTTAGCTGAAGGAAATCATTTGTATGGTGTATTATTTTGCTATCAAACTGGCCCTATTTATGAACAATTTTTATATAATCTTGTTGAGCGATTTGAAACCATTTATCAAAAACAGCTTGAGGAAGTGAAAATTAATTATCAAATTCCAACTGAATTTGAGAAGTTTAACCAGTATATAAGGAAGGAATATGATACTCTTCTTCAAGTTGATGTTTTACAGTTAAGTCGGCTATTAGAATTGATCCAATCATATAACGAAGTTATCTTTGACAATATGTTAATATTTTCAAGACCTGAGATGAACCAAATATATACTGATTTAGGTTCTGAGTTTAGTAAATTTAGTGAAGAGATATCAAACACAATAAAAGTCATTCTTGAGCTTTCAGTAAAAACGGAATTTACTATTGAGCATTTTGAAATTGCTCTTTCTCCAACAAAATATTGCTTGATGTTTAACATTTCACCTTATTCAATTATTTTATTCATTGATAAAAAACAGTTGGAATTCGCTAAATGGCGAATAAAAGAAACATCTAATACATTAAAGAGATGAAATAAGACAATTTTAACTCTGATTTTACAAGTAAAATAAACAATAAATTAGTTAATTACCAGTTTGAGAAACTTCAAAAAGCCTTAAATTTGTGAATATATCAATGCAAAATACCTTTCTTATTGGCACATCAGGTTTTGGGTATAGTGATTGGGTTGAAAACAATGTTAAAACCCGTATCCCATTTTATCCACAATACATCAAAGATAATCAAAGATTAGCCTATTATTCAGAGATATTTCCCACTGTAGAAATAAACACAACCTTTTATCATTATCCTCGTCCTAGTATAGTAGAAAGATGGGCAAAACAATCTCCTGAACATTTTATTTTTTCATATAAAATCCCAAGGTTAATTACTCATGAAAGAAAACTTCAGGAAGATTATTGGGCTGATTTAATGCGATTTATAGAATTGATGAGCCCTTTAAATCGAAAATTAGGTCCAGCGTTACTTCAATTACCCCCAAAATTTTCTACCTCATATATGGGAAATCTAAAACTCTTTTTAAAGAATTGGCCATCAGAATTACAACTCGCTGTTGAATTCAGGGAGCCTTCTTGGATTACGCAGCAAAATCTTCAAAAAACGCTCTCATTACTTACAAATGCTAATACTGCGTATTGTATAGTAGATGAACCGTTATTACCTCCGATTACACCTACTACTGCTGACTTTTCTTATATTCGATTTCATGGACATGGCTTAAAACCTTGGTACAATTATGAGTATTCAGAAGAAGAATTAAAAAATTGGATTCCAAAATTAAAGGAACTTACTGAACGTACCCAAGAGGTTTTTACCTATTTCAATAATCATCCTGCAGGATCAGCTCCATCTAATGCTAGACAACTTGCTATACTCCTGAAAATGCCATTAAAGAAATCGGAATCCATTGACATTGCACAAGTAAGAAAAAGGGCTGGAGATTCTCCTCAACACTCCTTAGAAACCTTCTTCCCGCCAAATAACTCTGATTTTCCCATTGTAGATAAATATATTAGATATTGTTCAGATTGTGGAGCTCCAGTATTACGAGAAGACTTGTTTTGTGAAAGTTGTGGTAATCAAATTGAACCCGAGGAGAATTAATTTTAAAGAGAACGATTATTTAATCAGAAAGATTTTTAATTTGTAGTCTTTTAACCAATAAATGAGGGATATTTCCTAATTAAAAAAGTTGATGGGAATTTTGTTATTTTTAATCTCCCTGTGACTTATCTAATAGAATCCCTACATTAGATGTTTTCATTCCTACTCATTTACCATAGCACCCCTCCAATCCAATAACAGCTTCTCAAAATTGTCTTAAAATTTATTCTGGAGGGTTTTGACTGTTAAGGAGTCCAATGAATTTAGTCATCTGAAATTATGGTTGGATTAATTACTTTGACCATTGAAATAAATGAAATCTGCAGTGAATGCCATAGCTCGAATCGAAAAATCTACCGATGTAGTAAATGTGGAGCACAACTCTGCCTACATAATGTCAGAAGACATGAATGTCCAACAGATCTAGAAATATTACGTCGAGAAAGACTTGGTTTAGGAAAAAAGGAAAAGGAAATTACTAAAACTGCCTGGGAAAATCTTCTCGAACACCAGAAAGGACATACTTTTGATGTTTTAATTAATGAAGATTTATCTATCTTAGTAGATCTTCCATACTATCCATTCCAAAGACTGACAGGATGGATCCCAGCACGAAGAGCGCACTATAAGGGGGAAAGAGAACGTGATATCAACGTAGAAGAATTATTTACCTATTTGGAGAAAGAAACCGATCAATCGAATTATAATCGCAAATTTTTTTACAATCCATGGGCAGAAGAACAATTCAATATATGGCAACGTTCATGGCGGAAATTACATGTTGAAA
Organism: Candidatus Hodarchaeum mangrovi; assembly: GCF_975850365.1. Taxonomy (NCBI): domain Archaea; kingdom Promethearchaeati; phylum Candidatus Hodarchaeota; class Candidatus Hodarchaeia; order Candidatus Hodarchaeales; family Candidatus Hodarchaeaceae; genus Candidatus Hodarchaeum; species Candidatus Hodarchaeum mangrovi. The sequence continues at coordinate 11,089 of NZ_CDLCQJ010000077.1, forward strand.
CAGGATATTGGAAACAAAAAAACACCCATCGACCTACTAAATTTATTCTTCAATTCCCTCAGCTGGCAGAAAAAGATATTAAACAATTAATAAAAGCAGGATGCAAAATAATATATCAAGGAGATGCGGAACAGAAGATAAAACAACTAGCTGAAACCGCTTGTAAAGACTATCGGATTGATGTTAAAAATAAGCAAGACGCTCTTTATATAACATGGAATGAACCTTTTAATCGCTGGTTTCATTCGTTATTCAATGTCTTTGTGGAATTCATGGCCATTCGGGCAGAAGATGATCCAAATTCTGAATATATTCCCGTTATTCACCAGACTGGAAATAGAGAAGTAAGAATTCCTTATTTTGCTGCATTTAGAGCTAATTACTTTTGGCGCGTGATTAATGACTCGCTTAACTCTGAAGAGAAAGTAAAATTATTTGATCTAAACTTTATAGATTTTACTCCACCTGAAGAAAGCTGGGAAGGAGGAATAGACCCTCTTTATACTTTAAGGTCTTATCAAGAGGAAGGTATGAAAAAGTGGGTTGAGCAAAAATTTTTTGGAACTATTGAACTACCAACTGGGTCAGGCAAGACTCTACTTGGGATAGATGCTATTAATAAAATCCAACAACGAACCTTAATCCTTGTTCCAAATTTAGCATTAGTTGATCAGTGGGTTGGCCAGATTCGACGTTTTCTGGGGATCCCAAATGAACGAATTGGGATATTTAATGGGGAGAAAAAATTGTTTAAAGATCGACCCGTCGTTATTAGTACATATCAATTATTATCTCAATATTTACAGGATTATCATTCTTTAACTGGCAACCTTTCATCTGAAGTTCAGAGGGAAAAAGCCATCGTTGAGGACACTATCGGCTTTTTTACCGACAAATTTGGATTAATTATCGCTGATGAGGCTCATCACATTCAGGCTGAAACTTTTAGATATATTGCAGTTGATTTAGAAATACCACGTCGAATGGCTTTATCAGCAACCATTGAAAAAAGTGTACACTCATCATTGGTTGTTGCCACGATGGGACCTATTATTCACAAAATTGGTTATGGATTATTGGCTCGAGAAGGATTCATTGCTCCAATATATTATAGACAAATCCATATTCCCTTAACCGACGATGAAAAAACCTATCTTAACAGGAAAGGAAAAAAAGCATATGGAAAAATCTCACGAGAAGCTGCGAATAAATATATAGCGATTTTAAGATTATTAGAGTCTCCTATTACAACCCAAACTCTTATTTTTACATCCCGTATTTCTCATGCAACAAAAATTCACAAATTCTTAAAAGAAAATAACATTGAAACAACCTTATTAACAGGAAATACTATTGTCAATGACAAAGAATTGAACCATATTTTGAATCAATTTCGAAATGGAATAATTAATACATTAGTTCTTGTTAAAATGCTAAATGAAGGATTTGATGCCCCTGCTGATACAGTTATTGTAGTTTCTGGGACAAGAAATAGAAGAGAACAGATTCAGCGTTATGGTAGAGCAACTAGACCTGGTAAGGTAGCAAAATTATTCGAATTGATAATTGATCCCATGGAATTGGATTATGAAGAAGAAATTGCCAAAGCACGAGATATTACTGACATTATTGAACCTCATGTTCAAGATTTACTTTTAACCTATGATATTAAGCATGAAATTGATATATTAATCGAAAATATTAGAATCGGGTTCTATTCCAACCCCCAACAATTAAAAAAAGAATATTTAATACAATAAGAAAAAAAGAAGGATAAAAAAAATTCTTCTTATTCAGCTTGACGAACTGTATGTTGATTGAACAACATATCATTCTTAAAAGCAGCTTGTCTAATGACTAATTCTTCTGTGTTTGCTTCTTCTTCAATTTGTTCTGTGACAAACCATTGAAGAAGTTGCCATGGATTAAAATCTTTCTCTTGTTCAGTAAGTATAACTAGATCACGAATACAATTAGTAATATATTGCTCATGTGAGTAAGCTGTTTTTACAATCTCCTCAACAGAGGTCCATTCTGATTTGGGTTGAGGTATTTGTGATAGAGTAACTTTTCCACCAACATCTATAATATAATTAATGAATTTATAAGCATGCGAAAGCTCTTCATTATATTGAGCGAAAAACCAAGAACTAAGATTCTTATAGGCATGTTCTTTAAGCCAAATACTCATAGAAAGATAGATATAGGCACTATTCAATTCTTCTTGAATTTGTTTATTAAATGCTTGATTGATTTTTTCTGAAATTAAAGCCATTGCTTTTATCTCCTGTAATTTTATATTTTAAGATCAAGTTTCAGCTGAAAGATAATTAATTTACTTTGTTTTTTTCAGAATATTTAGCTAGGAGATTTAATGAAATATGCTTTTAGGAAAAAATATCAATAAAGGAAAATTTTATAATTTAGTAAATCCGTTTATCTCTGCTAGAAGGAGATTACATCTCTATTGTATCTTGATTAAGGGTTTTGATATTTTCTAGATCCTTAGACCGATAAATTAAGAATAAAACAAAAGTAATAACAAGAATTAAAACTCCTGTGACTTGAAAGACAGAAATCAGTCCATAATTATCCCAAATTGGCCCTAAACTTACAGTAGATAAGGTTCGTCCAAAAGATACATAAAAACCCAATGCTCCAAGGGTAGCTCCTCTCAAATGATCTGGTCCTCTTCTTGCTACCTCTCCGTTTTCAGCTGTATAACCAGTAATGATAGCAGCATTTAAAATAACATAAAGAACTATAATAAGCCAAAAATCAGCAATAAAAATAAAACTCAATACACAGAGGGAGATGACAATAAGCGATATGGTAATAATATAAGAAAATTTTAGTTTATCTGTTAGATTTCCTAAAGAGGGCTTGAACCAGATTATTATCAAAGTTGCCCAGAAGGTGATTTCAGCAACTGACCCTCTAGTATAACCCCGAGAAATAATAATTAATGGTAGGAATGTCGTAACCATAAATTCAGTAAAAGCTAACACAATTTGAAAAATATATACTTCATGCAACTTATTTAGCCGTGTTATCGAAATAAGTCTTTTAAACGAGAAGAAAAAAGATTGAAATAACTCACGA
>NZ_CDLCQJ010000078.1:0-9016 GCF_975850365.1 Candidatus Hodarchaeum mangrovi
ACCTTGCAAAATCTCAGAATGGTGGATTATCTTTTGAAACACCAATTAAAGTCAATGACGGCTCCACACAAAGGTACTGTGGAGGAACAAAAGTTTCTGTATCACCTGATGGAAGTATCCACGTTGTTTGGACTGATAATAGAGCTGGGGACGGACCGCAATATTTAGATATTTATTATACTGTTTCTAAGGACAATGGACTGTCCTTTGGTTCTAATATCCGTGTCAATGACGATCTTGATATTTCCCCTCCTGATAAACATCCACATTTCACACGTGGTGCCCAAGGTTCGCCCTCGATTGTAATTGATAGCGATTTAACTGTTCATATTGTATGGGAAGATTTTAGAAACTTCGTAAGCGATACTGTTTATTGCAGAGATATATATTATGCATATGTACAGAGTGACAAACAATTCTCAAACAATCTCAAAGTAAATTATATTCATTCTGACGCAAATAGTGTCAATTGTGCAGATCCTAGCATTACTATTGACTCCCAAGATAATTTTTTCATCGTCTATTCTGATGCACCCTCTGGTGATAATGATCATCATTCTATCTATTTTCTATTTGTACAACAAGTAATTGAAACTTCTTCCCCTACATTTGGTTTCCAACTAATCACAGTTCTCTCTACTTTTTTGGTTGTAAGAATATTTGTTCAAAAAATAAATAAAAATAGATAATGCTGAAATATTATTTCAGGGTTTTAGTAAAGTGAATATATCACGTAATTATATTATTTTATATATTATCGGGATTATTATCTTACTCTTCACACTTTTACGCATCTTACTGGCTTTTACTTCGAATAATTTATATCCTGAGCTCTTTTTAGGGAGTTCCTTATTGGTAACTCTTTCTGCACTTCTTATCAGATTTATAATTGTTGACATGAGTAGAGCTCAGTTGAAGCTGAAAGGATTCACATACCAACGATTCTTGAACTTCATGCCAGTAGCTATGGTTATTTGTAGTCTTGCTGACTTCTTAATACGTGAAGATTTTATCGTTGGAATGTTAACTTTTCTTGTTGCTCAGATGCTCTATATTTTCTCATTTTCAGGTATTTTAAACGTTTGGCCACCTCAAAGCTGGTTTGAAGATAGGAATAAGATTCAATTATGTATAATTATGATCTTCTGGATTGTAATCCCAAGTTTTCTATATATCTTTCTTCTTTTCGATCCAAATGACTTTGTAACACTCGCAATTATACCCTATATTATTCTATTATGTTTTATGGTGTTTCTGACAAATTTTCACTTTATTAAATTTCCTGAACGAGTATTTATATTTCGATTGTTAATAGCGTGTGGAGGAATAATGTTTTTCATATCTGATGTGATCCTAGCAATCAATAGATTCACCTATGCTATTGGGACTCCATTAGACACAATTTTAATTGGAACAACATATATTATTGCTGTTGGATGTCTTCACTATGCTACTCTTTTCCTCTTCAATAATAAGAATGAATGATTTCGTTGATTGTTTTTCTAGTTTAGAGAAGTAGGGGGTTTAATTATTTCAGACTTCCTCTCTCTACCATGCTAAATTCCATTAATACATTTCCCCAACCTCCACATTCCAACCCAATATCAAGACAACTCACTCTTTTGAAACGCATTTCATTTGGATCAATTCCAGCATAAATTAATTCGTGTGCTGCATAAACTAGCCGATCGATTTGACCTAAGGCATATACACAGATTTTTTTGGGGCATAATTTTGTTAATAGATTTCCTGATCCATCTAGATATAATTTATCTCCTTTCTTATGTTGACTGTTACATCCTTTCGCTTCAATAACTTCAATAACCATAGTTTTATTTAATAGCTCTGTTACTTTTGATAAAACATCTTGGTTCCTTGAATTATTGATGAATTCCTTAAATTCTTCGTCAGTATAGTTAAAATGAACTTTTATCTCGTTTAAAAAATCTTTATTAGTTAATACCAATTAATTCATCTCCTTAGAAAAATTTAAGATCTAATCCACCGATATTTTTATATTGATTATCGATCTCATTTCACCTAATTTTAGTGAAAATGAAAGGAATGGTTGAAAACTTGACTGGAGACCTATTGGACGAGATCAGAGAATTTTTAATAAGTGCAAATCTCTCTACATATTGCATCAATTCCCTCTTAACTCTTTCTAATTCAGGGATTTTAACAGCTAATGAAATATCGAAAAGAGCTAAGGTTCCCATTGGCCGAATTTATGAAGCATTAGACGAGCTTGAATCGAAAAAGATGATTACTATCCTTGAAGGTCGGCCAAAGAAATTTAAAGCTATCCCCTTAAATAAAGCGTTATTTAATCTTGTCTCCTATCGACGGGAGGAAAGTAAAAAGAAAGAAAAATCATTGTTTGATCAATTAAAAGAATTAGAAGTGAAATATTATGATACCTCTAATGGTATAAAAGATGAAAGACTTTTCTATTCCTCAGTCATTGGGACGAAGGCTATCTACTCTCTCTACTTTCAATATTTCAAGATAGTACAAGAGGAGATTTTAATAACAGAATTCATTAATGATACAACGATTAAAGTTTTAAATCAAGCTAGATTCTTTTTTGAAGAGTTGAAGAAAACTCTGGAATACGGTGTGAATATTAAAATGCTCTGGTGTTTTGAGGAGAGTGAAAAGCTTAGTAAAAAGGAAAAACATGACCTTTTCTCCCAATTGACAGAAAAACATCAGGAATTTGGTTTAATTAATGAAATGAAAGGGTTTCAGATTAAAGCTATCTTTAGACGCATTCCAACTTATTTTGATATTTTTGATAATAAACGGGTCATCTTTAAGCTGCAAAGTCCCTCCGAGCCAAGAAAAATATTTGCGAGTCTCAATATTTTCGACCCCAACCTAGCAAATCACCTTCGAACTCAATATAACAATATATGGATGTATGAGGGATTAGATTAATGTTTGGGGGTATTAATAATGTTGTTATCAAATTCATATTAAAAAATTTATTCTGAATCTGAAAGAGTAAAGCTCAATGTGTTATCTTAATAATCCTTCAATGAATTTTCATTACGATGGTAGAATTTATAGTAAAAAGAGGAATGGTAAGAATTAATTTTCATTGATAATTAATCTTAAACATACTTAGATAACTGGAAAATAGAATGTTTCAGAGAATAGTGTAAGATAAAGATGAATAATTCTCTCAGAAAACGTGATCTTGACTTTAAATCTGGGTTAAAAATAAAAAAATTAGTATCAAGTCCTGAGGAACAACCACAAAGGATTAATCATAAGATAAAAGTGATAAATACCACTCCTTTTCGAAAAAAGAAATTTTTCTTGAAGAGACTAAGGATTGCAAGAGAAAAAATTACTGGAGAAAGAACTCTTGAAATAATCCAATTCTGTCTAAGATGGATTCCTTCTTCTATAAACTTTGGCATATTTTTCAAAAGCAATTATCTTTCTAAATCTAACCTTCAGATTTTTCAACAACTGGATTTGATTCATGGCTATTATGATTCTTATATCATTTTAAGTATGCGAACCAAGGTTATTGAATATTATGGGGCAATTATTGATTCATTTAATTTTTTTAAAACCATAAAATCTGAAAAAAAGCACACTAAGTTAATATTTTTTAGACAAGGTAAGCCTGAAAGTGCTAATGCTCTCTCTTTTCTCTTTACATCCCCTCAAGGACACGGTTTAATTGTAAAAGCTATCGAAAATCAAAGTGTAGGAGGGAATCCAAATTTAGAGTTAGAAATAATCCGAATAGGTAAGATTATTGGAGTTAATATTCCAAAAAATGCCATGATAATTCACAATTCTGGTGCTAGGATGCTTAAACCATTTTCCAAAAGATCAAATCTATTTATTGAGACATTAACTCCCAGTTCAATCGATCTCTGGGCAGCGGAACCTAGCGATTTAGAAGCTATTATTGAACATGATGCAGTAAATCTTGGGAAGATAATAGTATTTGATACGGTTTGTGGCTCATGGGATAGGCATAATGGGAACTATCTTATTGCTACAATAAAGAATCGGAAAAGTCTACAAGAAATTGATTTTGGCCTTTTTCAACCTGGTTTTTACAAGTCAAAGGATTTCATTCCTGACTCCGAGCTTCAAAATAAACCTCAAAAGCATCCTTCATTACCAGGTTGGGCTATAATTCGAAATCTTCGTGTTGAAAAGATGATTAAACGTACAAATAAACAATTTCTTATGAAAGGGATAAGAGAAGCCATTCTACAATTACATCATTCCATAATTCATGAGGAGCTTTCTTCAATTGTTTCAAAAAAGCTTTATCATCGGGTACAAGGATTATTTGACCCCAAACATGCCACATATCGATTGTTTATTCAGGAACTAGATGAATTAGCCATTTCAAGTAAAAAATTTGAGGATCTGATACATCGACTTAATAAATGATTAGAAGAAGCAGCTGTACTTTCATGATAGGAAAAGGATCATGTTGGTTCTTTAGCGATTTGTATTATTAATTTTCCTTTATTAGATCCATCAAATAGCATGTTTATAGCTCTAGGGGCATTTTTTAACCCTTGGATGATATGTTCTCGATATTTAAGTTTTCCTTCATTAAACCAAGTCATAAGGTCAAGCATTGCTTCAGATATGCGACCCAAAAAATCATTAACAATAAATCCTTGCATTAAAGCTCGTTTGGTAACAATTTGGACAATATTTGATGGTCCAGGTTGTAACTCTGTCAAGTTATACTTCGAAATCATCCCACAAACAGGTATACGGGCATAAACAGCTAGATTAGCTAAGGCTGCATCTAGTATTTTCCCGCCCACATTTTCATAATAAATATCAATTCCATTGGGACAAAGCTCTTTCAATCGTTTATAAACGGATTCGGTTTTGTAATTTATCGCTCCATCAAACTTTAATTCCTCCGTGAGCCATTTACACTTCTCTTCTGTCCCTGCAATTCCAATGACTCGACACCCTTTAATCTTCCCGATCTGTCCGACTAATGAACCTACTGCTCCTGCAGCTGCGGATACAACAAGAGTTTCTCCTACTTTGGGTTTTCCAATTTCTAAAAGTCCAAAATAAGCAGTTAATCCAATCATTCCCAAAACATTTAAATAAATTGTTATAGAGACTCCCTCAGGTTTTGGTAATAAGCTGATATTTATTAATCCTGATCCTTTACTGACTGAATAGTCTTGCCACCCTAATGTCCCAATAACATATTCTCCTTTATCATACTTCGGGTTTTTACTTTCTATTACCTGCCCAATAGTGATCCCTCTCATAACATCACCGATTTTAACAGGTTCTATATAATGTGATTTAGGAGATGCAGAAATCCATGACCTGTTTGCTGGGTCGAGTGAGAGATAATAATTTTTCACAAGGAGTTCTCCCTCTTGAAGCTCATATTCGACTTCTTCTTTGACCCAGTTAAAGTCTGATTCTTTAATCATACCTACAGGATGGTTTGCTAACCTCCATTGTCTATTTTTCAATTTTACCATACAATTCCTCTATGTTAGTTGGTTCTAAATCTGAAGAGTGGTTATAGAAATCATTATAGATTTATAGCTTTTATTAATTGACAGGTTTTGAAATTTATTATAGCTAATATTTCTTGATTATGTACAATTAACAAAATCCTTTGAATTGGATGAAAGGAAAAATTTTGCTATTCTTTCTGTACAGCCTTTAAATATATCTCAGAATAAACTGTAATTGCTCCCATAGCTAAACTATTATTTTTAACTCAAAAATTACTCTGGCTGTTGCTAATTGTCCATTTTTATACATAAAATGTATCATGGTTTGATATTTCAATTTACTATCTCCTCGAGTTTTAAACTTATCGAAATCTTTCTAAATTTCCTCTAATTTTGGGATGGCAAGGAAAAAAAGGAGGTATTGCTCTTCCTCTTCAAGATTTGTTTTTTGATAGTTTCCCTTTGGATTTTCTCTCTCCTTTTCTCTATTCCATAATTCTGTTCTTAAATCCATTAATTTTTGCATTGCAAAAATATAATCATCCTTATTCAATCCATATAGTTTAACCAAAAAAGGAGTCTCTGAATTTTGTTGGAAATCGGAAAATTTGTTTTCTTTTAACATCTTAAGGCGTATTAAATCCTCTTGGATGAACGCATTAAAAAATCGAATAAAGGAGGAAATGGTTAAGGGTTCTTTACTGACGGACTGTTTATAGTAATTGTTAATAACTCTAGAACTATCTGGATCTTCAATAGCAATTTTTGATCTTCTCCAAACCTTTTTATTTAAGTTTCGAATACGTACTTCTTCTGAAATTATAAAATCATCTTTTTCAAGAGCATTTAAATAATAATACACCGTTGTTAGAGGAATATCTAAATTTAAAGCAATTTCTTTAGCTGATATATTTCCTCCATGACGTGTGACCTGTGCTAATATATCAGCACTTAGTTTTTCCTCTAGCGCCTCATGAATTGTCTTCATGTTATTTTTCATCCTAAATAAAAACATAAATGATAAATTTATAAATAATGTTTCGATTCAAGAATTGAAATAATAATTTATTAAAAAACTGTCAATTCTCCATGTTTTTTCAGTGTCGATTCTATCCTATTAAGAAAAATAATTCCAACTATCAATGAAATAAATGATATAAAACATAAACAAATTATTTCAATTGTAAAACCAGATGTTGAAACACTAGGAGTAAAACTCCCCCGAATTATATGTAAAGCATAAGTTAAAGGTAGAATTGAGCCAATAACTTGACCCCAAGGGGGTAACATTTCAACAGGAGCAATTGTTCCAGAAAAAATGAAGAAAATTGAAGTTAAAATATTAGCAGTATTAGTTCGGTCTCGTAAGCTTAATGTAATCCCATTTATTACTAATCCTACACCAAATAAAGAAATAATAAGTAATAAGAATCCAATAATAGCAGTATAGAAATTTAAATACCCTATTTTTCCTCCAAAGACAATGATTCCAGCAATTAATATAATCACGAAATCGATTGAAGCATTAAAAATAGCATAAGATAGATGTCCCAACATGAATATTTTTCTTGAAACAGGGCTTAAGAATAAAGGTTCGATTGTTCCTCCCATTCTTTCCCAATAAAAGGTTCTTCCAAGTTGAAATATGCAAGCATACATATAAACAAAGACCGCTTGACTAATAATGATGAATGTAAGATAATCAACAGAGGAATATGCAGAAAAAGTTGCTTTTAGGTTCTCTGATCCAAAAATAACATGATATAATATCCATGCTGTCGCCATTGTCATAATCGGTAGGAAAAACCGTAAAGCAAAACTGGTAGGAGAAAATATTCTATAAAAAGCAATCAAATTGTATTTTGCTGTACTTAATATAACTCTTAATTGTTGGCTCAAAGTTAATTCTCCTAAAATAATGTAAGATTTGCTTTATGCTTTACATGCTTCTCTACAAGACTCAAAAATATTGATGAAAGGAAGAAAAGTCCAAATGCAAAGAAAAGTAAAACGAATAATTCTAGATAAATATCCTCAAAAGTTAATGCTCCTAATAAAGTTCCACGAATAATTAGAAATATATAAGTTAACGGAACTGCGATTGAAATTGTTTTGAAAATCCTTGGAAGATATTGAATAGGGAATATTAGACCTGAGGTGAACTGTAAAGGTTCTTGGATTGCAGTTGCCCACATATTTCCTAATCGGCTAGCAATGAAGAATGATTCAAAAAACATACCCATTGTAAGAAGTACGAGGAAAGAAACTAGTAAAGAGATAATAACTGTCATTAATGAGTTAATATTAAATTGTATTTGAAGCAGAAATAAACTGAAGATCAATCCAATACTAAACCAAAGGAAATTGACTGTAGCTGCTAGTGCATTTCCTGTAATAATTCCAATACGAGAGGCTGGGGAGAGAAGTAAAACCTCTAAGGTACCTTCCCATCGTTCACGCATAAAAAAGACCCCTCCAAACAAAGAGGCATTAATAAAAAGCATCCAACATAATTGGCCCGTTAAAGTAAACCCTAAGAGATCAATTTCCAAATTTCTAACCTTTAATAATTGTATATTGATTGTTTTAAAATTAAAGGGCAAATATAAGAAATAAAATTGCAAACCCCATGTAAATGGAAGAACTAAGTTCCAAAATAAAACAAATGGACGAAAAAACTCTGTTTTAGTCCATCGAATTATTTGTGCTTTTATAACTCGAAGGAAATCCATGATTTTTACCCTGATTGCTCGATCATTTGGACGAAAACATCTTCCAAAGATGGAAGATATCGCTTCACTTCAAATACTTTTAATTCTAAATTTTGAAATAATTCATTAATGACTCTAGAAATATCATCTTCCCTTAACACCTCAATTATAAGATCACATGTGGCTGTAACTGTTTCATCTTTTATTTGATTTGACAGGATATTGATGTTTTTAACATACTCTAATGATTTGAGGATCTCTATACTTTTCTGGTTAGTTCCTCCAACTGATGCATAAACCTTTGGCCTAGAATGGTATTGTTTTTTCAATGTTTTAGGAGTTTCTATGGCTAATATCTTCCCTCGATTAATTATTGCAACACGATCACAGAGCTCATCTGCTTCATGAAGATAATGAGTAGTAAGTAAAACACTCATACGATTATGATTAACTCGGTCTTTCACAAGTTTTCGAAGTTCACGAGCAACCTGGACATCTAAACCAAGCGTTGGTTCATCAAGAAAAAGGACTAAAGGGTCATTTAAGAAAGCTTTTGCTATCTGTAAACGTTGACGCATACCTTTGGAGTATCCCTCAATAGGAGAGTCAGCTCGCTCTAAAAGACCAACCTGACCAAGCAAATCATCAATCTTTTCTTTTAAACCTAGACGAGAAAGATTGTACAGATCAGCAAAAAATTGCATATTTTCTCTTGCAGTCAGTCTAAAATAGAGCATACGTTCAGCACCAGCTACCATATTGATTAATGGACGTATTTTTTGGGCTTCTTTGACGACATTGTATCCCAAAACAGTAGCA
>NZ_CDLCQJ010000079.1:0-2305 GCF_975850365.1 Candidatus Hodarchaeum mangrovi
AGATTCTTTACTCAAAAGAAGAAATTAAACATCTACCTTATAGGAAAAGTAACCTTCCTCTGGATGACCGAATAAAAGATATTTTAAAACGATTAACTTTAGATGAAAAGATCCGATTATTGTCTGGTCATCGCATATTCAACACTGCTCCTATCCCCCGATTAGGATTACCACCGTTTCGAATGACTGATGGCCCATTAGGAGTCTCAATGCTTTCAAGTGGATTAGCCAAAAATACTCGATTTCCATGTACAAAAGCCCTTGCTTCAACATGGAACAGAGAGTTAACTCGAAAATTTGGAGAAAGTGTAGCAAAAGAGGTTGCAGCAGTAGGGAGACATTGTCTATTAGCACCTGGAATCAATATCGATCGAACCCCGTTTAATGGTCGGACATTCGAGTATTTTAGTGAAGATCCCTTTTTAACTAAAGAACTAGTCATCCCTCTTGTAAAGGCTGTTCAAGCTAATAAAATCGCTGCCTGTGTCAAGCATTATGCAGCGAATAACCAGGAAACTTTTCGAAAGGAAATCGATGCGCAAATCGATGAGAGAACCCTTCATGAAATTTATTTGCGAGTATTTGAATCTATTGTCAAAAATGCCGATCCTTGGTCTATTATGACTTGTTACAACAAAGTAAATGGAATTTATGGTAGTGAACATCATTACCTTCTTAGAGATGTGCTAATTAATAAATGGGGATTTAATGGATTTATTGTTTCAGATTGGGGTGCTACTAAGCATGATGAATTAACCACTGAGAAGTGTCTTGAGGCAGGACTCTCCCTAGAAATGCCTATGGCTTACAAATATAGAAATAATTTAGTGAATAATGCCTTATTAAAAGGAACCATTTCAGAAGAACAGATAAATAACGTTCTACGACCGCTTTTAATGGTTATGGGGAAAACAGAACTATTTGAGGAATCTAAAGCAGAATCAAGAGGTGAAAGGAACACTCCAGATCATCAGATTTTAGCGAGACTAATTGCAGAAGAGGGGATTGTATTATTAAAGAATGATAATATTTTACCCCTAACACTGGAAAAACTTTCTTCAATTGCTGTTCTAGGGCCAAACAAGGATAAAAAGTTTGGAAAGTTGCTTTATGGGGGTAGTTCAGCAGTAAAACCACCATATGAAATAACAGCCCTTAAAGGGGTTCAAAATATGTGTGGTAACAAGATAAAAATTATATCTGATCCTAAAGAAGCAGATATTGTTTTATTATTTCTAGGATTAAATCATGATAAAGAATCAGGGAGGAGAGAATTTATCATTAGTACTCTACGCCGAAAGAAGAAAGAAAAGATTGAAATCGGTTATGACTCAGAAGGAGCAGATCGTGTAAGGCTTGAACTACCTCAAGACCAAATTACATTAATTAAGGAGACAATAAAACTCAATCCAAATACTATTGTGATTTTAATCAATGGAAGTCCGATTGGTATGAGTGAATGGATTGATGAGGTTCCTGCTGTGATTGAAGCATGGTATGGAGGGATGGAAGCGGGTAATGCGATAGCAAATATTCTCTTTGGAAAAGTGAATCCTTCTGGAAAACTTCCTCTGACTTTCCCAAAGGTTATAACAGATAGTCCTGCTCATAAATCACAAAAAACCTACCCAGGAGATCTATCAGAGAAAAAGGTATACTATGAAGAAGGTATCTTTGTTGGGTATCGTCATTATGATAAATATGATATTGAACCACTTTTTCCTTTTGGATTTGGGTTAAGCTATACAACATTCAAGTTTCTATCTGTCATAGCAAATAAACAGGCATTACAGGGACTGGATGATACAATAACTCTTTCCATTGAAGTCCAAAATGTTGGAGAGAAAGCAGGAGCGGAAGTAGTTCAAGTTTATGCTTCACATTTATTTCCAAAGGTTGAACGCCCTATTAAGGAGCTTGTAGGGTTTGAAAAGGTCTATTTGAACCCAAATGAAAAAAAAATTGTACGAATAAACGTATTAGGTCTAGATTTAGCATATTATGATGTTCAGACACACGATTGGGTAGTAGATCCTGGACAAATTAAACTACTTATTGGAAACTCCTCCAGAGATCTTCCCTTAAGCTTGGAGATTGAGTATAGATAGATCAAATTCATTACTCATCTTTATTCGTGGGAATGAAGAGTACTGATTTCGATTGCTTGGGTTAAATATTCTTGAATCTCCAATTGTTTCAATCTTTCCCCAATAGTAATATTTTTATTAGAAAGATTATTCCAAGCTTTAATTTGGTCATTAATCTTATTTCTTTCCTGATCTATTTTTCGTATGTAATGTTTTAG
>NZ_CDLCQJ010000080.1:0-4207 GCF_975850365.1 Candidatus Hodarchaeum mangrovi
CAAAGAATATGCTGATTAATTAATTTTAAAAGTTCTACAGAACTAAAGGGTTTTGTGATATATTCAGATGCTCCCGCTTCTAATCCTAGGCGAATATCACGATCCAATACTTTAGCTGAAAAGATAATTATCGGGATATGTCTATATTTTTTACTATTTTTAATTGAAATGCATACATCAAGGCCTGATAATCCTCCAGGCATTCTCACATCAAGCAAAATCAGGTGAGGATTTTTCTTAACTATGTCAAGAGCTTCTTTTCCATTGATTGCTTTCCAAACGTTAAAACCCTCATGTTCAAGAATTGTCTGGAGAAGTTCCAAAGTATCCTCTTCGTCATCTACAACCAAAATAGATTTTTTTCCCAAATCCATTTCAGATCACATAAAGTCACAATTTGACAGATATTACTAACAAGTTTGTTCTATTTTTGCTTTATTTTAAGTAATTCTTGTGAAGTATTTTATCCTTTTTATTTGCAAAAAGTTATACGGGGATTTTCATTTTAATGTGGATTATTAAAATAATTATAGAGTGTATCTCGTTGCTTGAAAGGTCTTCCCAATGTTGATATTAAACTTTGAATTTCAGATGGAGTAACAACCTGACCATAAACGCCTCCGGCTGATCGAGTTATATTTTCTTCAAATAATGTGCCTCCTATATCATTGCATCCTGCGTTTAATGTCATAAGGGCAAGAGGAAATCCTAACTTGACCCAAGAAGTTTGAAGATTAGGTATTACTTCACCTAAAAATAATCGGGAAACCGCGTAGAACTTTAAATAATCCAAATTGGTCATGCATAATAGTTGTGAAGAATATTTCTGTGCTAAAAGTGTTTTTTTACTTACAAAGGGTAATGGTATAAATTCAGTAAATCCACCAGTTTCTTGTTGAAGCTCTTTTAGTAATTCTAAGTGTCTAATCCAGTGATTGGGAGTTTCGATATGTCCGAACATTATTGTTGAAGTCGTGGGAATAGTTAACTCATGAGCTGTTTTAATAATATCCAACCATTGGGCAGTTTTTATTTTATTGGGACAAATTAACCTTCGAATTTCATCATCGAGTATTTCTGCAGCTGTTCCAGGCATTGAATCTAATCCAGCCTTTTTGAACTCTTTTAATACTTCTTGAATAGTTAAATCCGCTGTTTGGGCAGCATGATGAATTTCTTGGGGGGAAAAAGCATGAATGTGAATTTTTGGTTTAATTCGTCTTAGATTTCGCAGAATTTGAAGATAGGTTTCAAAGGAAGAATGAGGATGTATCCCTCCTTGGATACAAATCTCTGTTATTTCATGAGGAAGAGAACGCTTAATTTTTTCAGCAATAAAGTCTTCAGAAATTTCAAAAAATCCATTAGAAGATTGTGGAGAAACGGAATATGCGCAAAATAAACAATTCTTAGTACAAACATTAGTAAAGTTAAGATTGAGGTTAACAACATAGGAAATTGCTGGTCCAACCTGTATCTCTCGGACTTGGTCGGCAATGTAAGCTAATAAATATATATCCCGTCCCTGGACTTTGAAAAGTTCATATGCTTCACCAGGAGAAGGATACTCACTGTTCATAATCCTATTCAAAATCGGTTTTATGGATGAAGTCCGAAGAAAATCTTTAACATTTCTAGTTCCTATCATTGAGCCCGTTTCCGATAACCATCTTCTGTTGAGAGTTCTTGTTCCGTAATTACTTGTCTGACTTTAGAGGAAATCCAACCTAAATTAAGATATCTGGGATATATGGGTAGTCTTTCTTTCATTTTTTTCCCTGATTTAGCAGAAATTTCTGCTAAATAGTCGATATTAGGCCATTTATGGTTCGGATTTATATAATCGGGGGTGAGTGGCGAAAGACCACCCCAATCTGAAATACCTGCATTGATAAAACGGTTTCTTGATCCATTTAAAAGGTTGGGAGGTACTTGAATAGATATTTCTGGTTGTAAGATAATTCGAGCTAAAATAATTATTTTCTCCATTAGAGAAAGAGATGCTGGAGGATAATTGTTCATTAAACTATTTGGATGAGGGTTAAAATTCTGAATAATCACTTCTTGAATATGTCCATACTTTTCAAATAATCTGTTGATATCTAGGAGACTATTAATAATTTCTTGATAGTGTTCTCCTATCCCAATTAATAGGCCAGTTGTAAAAGGAATTTTTAATCGACCTGCATCTCTCAAACTCTGCAATCTAACTTTTGGATGTTTATCAGGGGATTTATGATGAGGCATGCCTATTTCAGATAATCTAAAACTAGAATTTTCAAGCATTAACCCCATAGATGCTGAAACAGCCTTTAATTGGTAATAATCTGAGAATGAAAGGCTACCAGCATTAATATGAGGTAATAAATTATCTTCTAAACATAATTGAGCAATGAACTTAGTATATTCTATTGTTGAACGAAAACCATGATCTTCAAGCCATTTTTGTGCATTGGGATACTTTGTCTCTGGTTTGTCACCCATTGTAATAAGAATCTCGGATAATCCATATTCTTGAGCTTTCAATAAGTTCTCTCTTATTTTGTCGATTGAAAGAAATTCTGCACCCAACTCAATTTTTGATTTCCTAAATCCACAATAACTACATGTATTTCGACATAAAAATGTCAGGGGAATGAAAAGATTTGTTGTATAGGTAATAATGTTACTATAATACTTTCGAGTTATGTCAAAAGAAATTTTACGCCATTTAATTAACGTTTTAGGATCAGCTGATTCTAAGAAATTTAAGGCTTCTTCTTTAAAAAGCTCTTCAGAGCTATCCCATGAATGAGTAAACAAATTCCTCACAAAATTAACATAACTGCTCAAGAAGTTCAATAAATGGTTGAGGATGGTGAACCATCCCAAGATGGTGTTTTAAATATTTTAAATCACTCAAAGTATCTAAATCCCTAGCAAATGGATCTTGATGGAGAACTTGGACTTTTAAATTCTTAGAAATGGCTTCTTTTCTAAATTTATACCATGAATTGTGTCCAAATTGAAATTTGATTAAAGTAGGGGTACGAATATATAATATAGCGGTTCCTATCTTAGTACCATCAGCAGAAATTGAAGGGATAATTAATAAATCGTTATCATTAATCGAGTTTAAGAAATTAGAAAGAAATTCACCTGTTATAAAAGGAAGATCCGCCATCATAATTACGATTGGGATTTGAAGAGAGCTATTCTTAAAAGTTTCATTTAATGCGTCGTTTAAACCTTCGCCCAAGTCTTGGTAAACAAACTTAGCCCCGAGAGCTTTGCTATGAGATATTATTTGGACAGAAGGAGAAATAATTCCATAAGATAACATAGACTCTTGAAGTACTTGAATGATGTTTAGAAATGTAATTTTTGCTAGCTTCTCAATATACTGAACGTCATGTAATGGAACCATAGCTCTCATTCTCGTTTTAGTTGCGGAAAAGTCTTTAATTGGAATTAAAAATAATGGTGGTGGATTTACCAAGGAATTTACCACATGATTAATCATTGTATAGGCCTTTTAAGGTTGTTATAAATGTTTAAGGATTGATTTAAAGATTAAAGGATTCTTCTTAGCAGCACGTGCAATTGAAAAATATTTTGCTCCAGTCCTTAATACATTTAAAGCCCCTCTAGAATCGATAATTGAATTATTCCCAATTATTGGGATATTTAAATTCAGAGAGAAATATGAAAGAAGTTCTAAGTCAGTTCCTACTATTCCAGTACGATATGAATCAATGTGTAAAAAGTCTAAATCCGTATTGTTAATTTGTTCGATAAATAAACTTGGATCTATTTTATTTCCACGGATTTTAAGCGAAACAAGAAAATCAGAAGATTTCAAAACATCAATAATTTTTTTTAGGGTATTTATACGTAATAAAAGAGCTTCTCCTCCTCCAAGTTTCACTACTTCAGGTTGTCGACAGTGTGCATTAATCTCAAGGACCAAATCTGATTCAATTTGTTTACTGAGATCATTTATAATATATAAAGCATCATCAGAACTATTTAACCGAAGATTTAGGATAACCCTATTTATTATTGAGACTTTGTTTATTTCACTAATTAATCCTTGAACTTCCTCTCCAGAAATAAGCTTGAATTCTTTTCTCCCACGACTCATTATCCGGTTTGAAGCACGAATCATCTCCTTTCCAATTGGATATCCTCCAATTGTAACAAGACCTGCTCCTCCTTCAGTTAGAAA
>NZ_CDLCQJ010000081.1:0-3785 GCF_975850365.1 Candidatus Hodarchaeum mangrovi
ACTATTTTAGGAACAATAGGGATGCTATGATATTTCTAAAATCTCAATTAGAGAATGCTCAGATAGAAATTCTCATTAATTTACTCCCCAGTAGGCTTCTCACATCTTTAATTGAGCAGATCAATGCAAAAATAATATCAGGAATTTGGGTGGGTATCTATCTCCAAAAAGAAGATTTAAGTATTATTTCTTTACTAGATAAAAATATCAAAGCATTTTATCTTGATTCAGTTACTTTAAATTATGTAAATGTTGACAATAATCTATATCTTTCCTCCCAAATATTGATTGATCGGAAACGATTCATTGACATTGTTTATGATCCAAGGGGGAGCGATTGGATGCTATCCTCATTTATAGATCCTAATGTAGTAGAGGGAGTTAAGGTAGCAATTAGGCGAAGGGTGTACTATAATGCTTTTGATCTGGTAAATAAGAAAGAGAATGATTTCTCCGGGACCCTTCTTTCAATATTAAAAATTCGAGGAGCAGTTCCAAAATCTATTCTTTCTGAAGAACTGAAACTTAGTGGAGGGGAATTAAATAAAATATTACTATCTTTAATTAACAAAAACTTAATCAGGCTAGAGAAGGTCCAAAAAGGACGAGGACGACCACAGGAAATGATTATATTAATCTAAAATCAACAATAACTATTCTTAATGTAAAAAGAAATTTGTTTTTATTCTGAATTGTCAAAATTCTTATTTATCAGTGATAGTTAATGAAATAATTAGTTATTCATGTCTACATTGATGAAGAAGTTTATGAGTGACCCACTTGAATTAAACCCTAAACTGCTTAGATGCCTTTAATTTATTATTTTAAGAAAGATATAATTCATTCGAGTGCATGAAAGTATGCTAAGAACCAAATCGATATTAACAGAGGAAGAAATTCGCTCCAGCTTATCCAATGTATTAAGAGATGGAATAACCACCCAAATCATGCTGGTTTTAACAGGTGGAATATTCCTCATCTCCTATACACTAGATTTAGGTGGAAATAATGCAATTGTTGGCCTTATTGTGGCTATTCCCTCAATAACTCAACTTATTCAAATTCCAGGAATCATGCTTGTTGAAAGGTATCGAATTAGACGTAAAATTACTGTATTAGCAGCAGGACTCTCAAGATTATTTCTCCTCCCTATTGCTTTTATTCCCTTTATTCCTTTTGAATTTCGCATTCCAGTTCTCTTAATCATAATTACTTTTCATTATGGGATAGGTGCTATTGGAAATTGTAGCTGGGACTCTTGGATGAAAGATTTAATTCCAACGGAACAACTTGGTCGATTTTTCTCTCGTAGGATGACTTATGCAGTTGCATTTGGAATAGTTGTGAGTTTTTTTACCGGATTGGCAATTGATTATTGGAAAATGTATATTCCAGATCAAAAATTAATAATTTATTCCTTTTTATTCATCATTGGATTTATTGTAGGGACTATAGGAGTAATGATTGTTTCAACTATTTATGAACCTTCGATGACAGTTTCTACAGGAAAACCTCATATTAGGAAACTTCTGATAGCACCTCTTAATGATACTAATTTCCGACGACTACTCTTGTTTCTCATCCCTTGGAACTTTGCAATAAACCTTGCTGCTCCTTTTTTTGTTGTTTATATGATTAATATTCTATATATCGATCTTTTTCTTATTGTTATCCTTCAAGTATTGGCTCAAATTACAAATATTATCTTTTTTCGAATTTGGGGTAATATCATAGATAAATATAGTAATAAATCAGTTTTATTGATTGTTTGTCCTCTTTTCCTAGCAGGAATTGTTATTTGGTTGTTTACAACCGCCTCTAACTTTCTTTTAACATTAATAATATTAATCCTTATTCATCTCATTCTTGGGATCTCAACTGCAGGTATCAACTTAGCTACATTAAATATAGGGTTGAAGCTTGCTCCTAAAGGATCAGCTACTTCCTATTTGGCGGTCAGAAATATTTTAATCGCAATAGCTGCAGGTTTTGCACCTTTGATAGCAGGCATTTTTGCTGATCTACTCATTGAGGTTAGGTTGTCTTTTATCAACTATTTAGATGTTATTTTTATAATCGCGACTTTTGTTGGGGTAATTCCTCTGATTATATTAACAAGAGTTCAAGAATTTGGAGAAGTAAAAGAAATTACCGTTCTTCTTGAAGTAATAACACAGATGAAGAACTACTTTCGTCTTTTACCAGTTTCAGCTGGTGTTCGCCAAATAACCCACCTACCTTCAACGATATTTAGAAACAATAATAATTCGAAGAGTAAATATAAACGCAGAACTTAAGGAATGTTTAACTATTGATCAGGGAAAATAAATAACAGAAGTTTAAACAATCTTTCAAATTTTATTCTATACTATAAATTATTACTGATAAAATCATCACTAAGAATGGATTAAAAAGCATTATAACTTCCAAGCGATTTAGTTTGAGAGGTTCTGAAATGCAGATTATAACTGTTAAAGGCTATAATAAAAAAGTAGAAAATCATGTAATTGGATTTTTTTCCAAATAATTAAGGATTTCTTGAACTAAAGCTTCTTTCTGGGTTCTACGTTTTGTAAAGGATTTGAGGAAAATTCCATTCCGTTTTTCAATCGCATTTTTTAATGAATTTAATGTTCTAGCAGGGAAAAAAAGATATGTAGCAAAACCAATCACAGGTTTCCTCATTAAATTCTCGGGTAGTTTTGACTGTATTACTTGACGAATAGCAAATGCAGGTTTTTGACCGAATAAAATATACCCATGAACTGGTGTTCCAACTAAAATCAAATCTGCTTCCTCAAACTGAAGTGGTTTGACTGTTAATGCATGTTTGACAACAACAGTATGATCTAGAGCATCTAATCGTGATGCTAATTCATCAGTTACTTTTCTCGTGTGTCCTGATTCAGAGGCAAAAACAATGAGAATATTCAAAAGAATAGCCTCAAATTAACACTGTTTAGGAATACGATTCATACCACCAATTTTAGAATGGAAGTAATGGAAATTTATAAAACGTTTGAACCCTGGTATTAGTCTGTGGCCCATCATACATGACGATGCATATTTCATACCATTTTCTTCACATAAAGCAATAGCTTCTTCTGATTCTGTTCCAGGCATGAACCAGATTGCTGGTTTAGGGTTCAGAGTTACTGCTTCCTTTACAATCTCAACTGTTTTCTCTTTTTTATGAACCACAATAACTACATCAACAGGTTCTGGTAAAGCATTTAAAGATGGATAGGTGGGATCCCCCTCTACTGTCTTGGATTCAGGACATACCGCATAAACTTTCGCAACGCAATACCATGAATCGTCTGTTCCTGATTTAAACAATCTATAGCCTTTACTTGACAACCCTCCGCTAAAAGTTCCAGCAATTGCATATTTATTTTCGGTTGTAAACCCGTGATCTATTTCTACCATGCATTTTCACGTCTTTGGATTTTTACAGTTTATGTAAGGATTTTATATTCACTTTATTAGACCTTGGGTCTTATATTATAAGTATGTTAAATTAGTCAAATGAAATTATGACAAAATCCAATCTAGTACTAACTAATTTAAAGGAATTTTAAGAGATTAACTACTTGTTTATCAAAAAAGATTTTTTTATAAAAGGAGTGATGGTAAAATCTGTGGTGAAACACGATTTTAAAACATGTCAAGCTTTCTTCTGAGGATCTTATCAATTATTTAGCAAATTTAGCCACATTATCGGCTTTTACGTTTGTACCACTTTGGGGTAAGGAGTTAGGTCTAACTGATCCCGAAATCGCTGC
>NZ_CDLCQJ010000082.1:0-13063 GCF_975850365.1 Candidatus Hodarchaeum mangrovi
ATCTAAATCAAATTGAAAATTTTGAATATTAGATCCAGCATGTGGAACAGGTGTCTTTATTCTAAGTATAATTAGAAATTTGAAGGTTTTATTACGATATCTTGATATTAAAAAACTCAAACTATGGGGAATTGACCTCGAATCAAAAGCATTATTAATAACCCGAATACGTGTATACCTATTTAATTTCCTATATTCAACTAATTACCAGATAATTACTAAAAACTGTGATCTCTTCTCTGCGGATTTAACCGATGAATTTGATATAATTCTTGGTAATCCCCCATGGATACGACATGAAGATTTAAATGTGAATTCTATTATTCAAAGTCTTCAAGATAAATTAAATGATAAACAACACCCTTGGCTTCTTCTAATTGACAAAAAAAGTGATTTATACATTTATTTTTGTATTTATTGCGCTAGTATTTTGAAAAATAAAGGTGTTCTTGGTTTTTTGACCAGTAATGCATGGTTAGAAGTCAGATATGGTAAAAGTCTTCAAAATTACCTAATCAAACCCCAAAATATGATCTTACAATTTGAGATAATTCAATATGCAAAACAACGCTTATGGAAGAATTTAGGAATAAATTCAGTTATTTTATTCATAGAAAAGAAATTTCGCTCTTCTCTTTCAAAAAAAGGAGTTTTTACCCTAGCTAAGGTTCCCTTTGATGAAATCCCTTTTGATTCCTTTTATAAAGGGCAGATAATTGAACATGATTATGAGGATGAGTTTTATCGTAAAGAAATGATTGATTATAAGGAATTAGGGAAAAATAATAAATGGGCTGGAAGTTTTTTAAGAATGAACGTTCAGGAAAGGGAAATAGTCCGAAAATTAAATTCTTATGGAGTTCCTCTCTCTTCAATTGCTACAATAAAATTTGGTATTAAAACTGGGGCTAATGATTTTTTTCATTTTAAATTAGTTGAAAAAATTAGTGGAAGGGGAGTTTATCGTGTCAAAAATGAAGCTGGATTTGATGGTGAAATTGAAATAGAATTTCTTTCTCCTTTGATAAAATCACCAACAGATATAAAAGGATTTGTTGTCTCAACAAAAAAGAATCTTTCCTATTGGTTATTAAATTGCAATTTACCCCCTTCTGATATTAGAGATATGAAAGTAGAGAAATTAATAAAGTTTGGAGAAAATTCTTTATTAACTATTAAACAAGGTAAGAAGAGTGGTTCAATAATTACTGGTTTTCACAATTTAAAGAGTCTTAAGAAAAGAAATCCTTGGTACTCGATTCCCTCCCTTGAAAAGCCTAGTTTATTATGGTGTAAAAGTTATCATGATAGACCAGGTTGCATTATAAACCATGCCAAATGTTATCATGATCAACGATTTTATAGTATAATAGTGAAGGAGGAATTTCTTCCTATAATATTTATTTTTTTGAATTCAAGTTTAGTTTGGGCATTGATGGAACTGTATGGTAATACTAACATGGGATATGGTGTTTTAGACACAAATGTTTATTGGTTAAAAAATTTAAGAATTCCAATCGATGCTTATAAAAATAAATCAGATCTAATGAATTTATTTGATGAAATGAAAAAAATTCCACAACGATTTTCAATGAAAGAATTTTCCAAGCTGCGTATATCAATTGATGAATTTTTTCTCCCATTTTTCAATTTGACAAAAGCTGAATTGCAAATAATTTTATATCCATTAATTCAAAGAAATTTAAATCATCGACTCCAGAGACTATAAATTCAATTTCATCATAAAAATTCAGAAAAATGAATTCAATTTTAATTAGAAGACTATTAATCCTAATGGGCTGAATTGTATCCTTGTTTCCTATCAAAAAAGATGTTGTTATAAAGCAACTGGTTGAACAACAATTCTATCAATCACCCAACTATATTGTTGATCGAACTCATCGGATTAAGACCAAAGTAATGAACTCCGATCTTGTAATTAATAAACTGGTTGATTTTTTATTTTTTCATTCTAAACACTTGAAAGGAACTGAATCTTCTTCATATCTAGAAATTTCTGATTTAATTGCGCAAAAACTCGGTTTAAATCCTAAGATGGTCCGATCACGTTTTCATACAAAGACTAATGGCTTTATACTTGAACATTTAGAAACTGAAGACTTAATCTTCATAACAATGATTGCAAGTATTTTGGAAATATTCGATCTAGTAAATTATCAGGAAACACTTGAAGCTATAAAAAAAGTGTATTTAAACCAATATCAAGATCAGGAAACCTCATTAAATGAGTCTAATATAGTTCTGAAGTTTGAAGAGGGTATTAAAAGGCTAGGAGAAGTAGCTAATAGCGATTTTTCAATATTACAAAATCTTATCAAGGTACAAGACCTTGCATCAGTTTTTGGTGTACAAATAAATATCGATCAAGATGAGTTTAACGAATTTATCTTTAGAGTTGTAGATAAAATTATATGTGAAGGTTATTAATAGAAAAATCTTTTTAAAATACTTAATTTCATTGAGACTCTATACCCTTTAGATTTATGAGGTGAAACTTTATGTTTGAATCTATATTAGAAACAGGACTACCAATTATAATAACCCTTGCAGGGATCATAGGTCTAGCCTATGGTATAAACAAGCTGATGAAGAGCAGGGAAGTTGAATCGGATATTTTAAAATATCTTGCTTTAGCAACATCGATAGTTATAGGACTATTGAATCTTCTAGCAATCTATGAATGGGTTTTAGACAAAACTCCTCCTGAATATCAATTTCATTGGTTAACTCTCCTCTTAATCTTCTTAGCTGGAACCTCAATGTTAGCTGAGCCTTTACGTGAAACTCCATTAGCAGCAGTAATTGCTATTATAGCTTTTGGTGCACTTGCTGGATTATTTCTATTGATCGCTGATTTCACGACTGGAACAATTCCTGTTATGGGAATCATTGAAATACCGCTCTGGATAGTTATTCTGGTTATTGTGATAATTGTAGGTTTAGTATTTTTAGTAACTCTCTTCACCGAATTTACTGTTGACCGTATACTCCAAATAATTGGTTGGGCTCCCCTTGTTATAATATTTTGTGGATTATTGGCGATCCAAGGAGTTTTAATAATCCTTTTAAATGATATTGGAGGAATTTGGAAATTATTGGGATTATAATCCCTTTTTTTATTTTTCTACTGCTGTTATGATTTTACGAGCAAGAATAAAAAATGCTTCTTCAATAGCCTCCCCAGTCTTCGCAGATGTCTCAATAAATTCTGCATCTAGACCACGTGCTTTAGTAAAACCTTGGATTGTTCTTAAACTATTCGGGACTTCATCACGGAGATCTATTTTATTACCACATATGACTACAGGGATTATATATGAAGATTGAGATCTTGCTCGCGCTTCAGAAACCCAAGATTCAATATTGTCTAATGAGTTAGGTTGGGTGACATCATAAACAGCTAGAGCTCCCATTGCCCCTTTGAAATATGATCGCATAACATTGCGAAATGCAGGTTGTCCTGCGAGATCCCAAATCTGCCATTCTACGTTAAAATCATCAATTTTCGTTTTTAGATAGGCAAAATCAGCCCCCATGGTTGCTAAAAAATCTGTTCGGAAACCTTCCCCCATATAACGTCTACGTATAGAAGTTTTTCCCACTGCACCGTCCCCTATCAATACAATTTTGAATAAGTATTTCTGCATTACATCCCACACCTATAGAACGACTTTCTCTTATTTAAGCTCTGAATCATTAATGATATGTAAATTTTCTTCTTTAATAGTAATTTTGGTTAATATTGAAGGAATTCTTTTAAACTCGTCTTTATTGATTCTTACATTTAATAACTCTCTATTCTTTCTGAATAATATTAATGGTGAAATTCCATGATGAATAAAATCAACCAACAATTAGAAAATTATCCTTCTGAACGATTAACTCTGTTTTTACTTAGTCTATCAGGTCTTTTTTCAATTATTACTTGGTTTTTTATGCGAGAAGTCACTAAAATAAATATAACTAAGTTTAATATCCTTAGTCTGGAGTTTGCATGGTCAACTGAACAAATGAATATTATTCTTAACACATGGGGATCCGAAATTATTCAAACAGAATTGAATGGCGTTTTAATAGATTTTGGATTCCTTATTGGATATTCAGTATTTCTATCTTGTATTACTCTTCTTGTATCCCGTAAATTCCTCCAGAATCGATTACAAAGATTAGGATTTGATGTGGTTTTCCTCCCACTTTTAGCTGCACTTTTTGATGCCATTGAAAATGCAAATTTGGTGCTTATATTGATGTCTCCTAGTAATTATCCAATTATTAGTCCATTCATAGCGTCTTTTTTTGCAATTTTGAAGTTTGCTTTAATTATTATTACTATTTTATTTAATATTGTAATTTTAGTGTTCTATTTAGGGAAAAAAATACTCAATGAATGAAATTATTTATGAATTTTGAAAGAATAAACCACGTTATGCCAAAAGCATCATTATTCAGAGTAGCTTCAATTCTAAAGCCATTTTTTTCATAAAATTTTATATTATTTTCGCTCGTAGTTAGACGAATTTTATGCCAATGATTCTTTATACATAATTCTTCAAGCTCTCGAAGTATAAAGGAACCAATCCCCATTTTTTTACGAAGTATTTCCTTAACAAGTAATTGAGACAACCTAAGTGTATTTCCTATAACATTACAACATGCAATACCTATTAAATTTGAATTTAAGTCATAGACATGTAGTATAAAGCGATTTCGCCATTCTATATCTTCAATTTCACGACCAAATAGTTCAAAATTACTGGAACGCCATTCTTTTTGCATAAATTCTTGAGTTTCAGGAGTACTTTCGGAATAAATTATTTGAGAAGTAAATAGCAATCAAAAATCCCAACTTTTAGCTTAATCTTAGAAGAAAGAAATTTGATATATAGTTTTTTCAGGCGTTTAAAATGACAACGAAATATGAAAGGATACATTATGCAATTACCGATTCATCTAATCTTTGGAATATTAATTCAAGTAATAATAAATAGAATTGTTTCAATTACATCCATTTTAAATCCTATTTTTGTCATTATTGTAGCCTTTTCGTCTCATTTTGTCTTAGATGCTATTGCAAAGGCTACATATCATCCTCCTGAAAGGATTAATAATAAATTCTGGTTATATTGGCATTTATTTACATATGGTATAGGGTTTTTTATCATTTTACTTTTTTTTTGGCAATTCTTCCTTGGTATGTTTTTTGCCAATGCCACTGATATTTGGGACTGGCTTTTTTTAAGAAGAGAGGCAAAGAGAAGGAAGAAACCAAATTGGGGGAAAAAATACTACCTACATCCTATTGCAGATAAGATTCGGACCATTTTTTTCTTCTGGTTACCCAGCTTGAATTATAATCAAATTGGAATATTGCCAGAACTATTTTTCATAAGTCTTTGGTTTTTATCTGTTCTTCTTTTTCCAAGTGTTTATTTTTCATAAAGGTTTTCTTCAATCAGGCGTGACCTTGAAAGGATTTTTCCTCTCCGAATAACGGTACGACTAGGCGGTAACAATCTGATTGCCTCATGTACATTCTTTATTCCAGGAAGAATTACTAAATTAGCTGGAAATCCTTTTTGTATTTGATGATTATTAATCTTCATCATCTTACAGGCATTTGAGGTTATCATATTATAAAGCATATTGATTTCACTTTGAGAAGTCATTTTGGCAGCATGGCCAGTCAGATTAGCAACTGCCAACATATCTCCTGAGCCAAAGGGGTAATAAGGATCATTTATACAGTCTTGACCGCAAGTGACATTAATTTCTGCAGCTAAAAGTTCTTTTACCCTAGTAATACCAACTCTTTGAGCACCTGTATCAAGACGACCTTGTAGTACCATATTCGTTGGAGGGTTGGTCACTACATTTAATTCTGCAAGCTTCATTAGGTCAATAATTCGTGCTGCATAATAATCATTATAAGCAGATAATGCACAGATATGATCCACAGTAACCCTATTTTGATATTTTGATTTTATTGTCTGGGCCGCAAGATATTGTAGAGTTCTTGAATTTGGATCATCAGTTTCATCTGTATGGCTATCTATATCAATATCATATTGGTTTGCTATATCAAATATGATGTCTATATGCTTTTTTGATTCTTCAGGAGTATGTTCATTATGAGGCATTCCTCCAATAAGATCTGCTCCATTTTCTACTGCTTTTCTAAGTAATTCCTCAGTTCCTTCATCTTTTACGATCCCTTCTTGCGGAAAAGCAACTATTTGAAGATCGATAATCTCTCTATATTTATTTTTGACCTGTAAAAGACCTTTTAAGGGTATTAATTTCCCAATTGAGTCAATATCAACATGAGTTCTAATATGGGTTACACCATATTTAATTTGAGCATTAATAACTTGGCTGGCTCTTTCTGAAATTGATCTTACACTATAATCCTTTTTAACTTTCCAAGTCTTTTGAATTGCCTCCCAGAGCGTACCAGATTGATTCGGTTCAATAATGTCTCCGATTAGAACTTTATCCAGATGAATATGTGGACTAATGAAGCTTTCTGTTACTAAAGATCTCTCAGCATCAATAATTTCATCTGTTGAAGTTGATATTTTCTCCTCGGTTATCTTTTGAAAAATTCCATCTTCAATTAAAATATTAACGATTCGACCATCTCTTAATAAGGCATTTTTAATAAGTAGACACATAATTATCTAAATCCTAGAATAGAATAAAATTAATCTAATAAAGAGTATGGATTCAATTAGTTTTGAATTATTTGAAATTTTTTGTTAAAATTATAGCAAATAGATATCACTAAAATAAAATGGTTTTTTTTACTTAGCAGGCAAAACACTCATTTATCAATTCTTAGAGATTTTGGAATTACTGAATAAACAGCGAATTTGCAATTAATTGTCAATTTTAAACGTTTACATAGAAATAATGAGATGATAAAATGTCAATCGATGAACAAATGTTAAGACCACCCTCTAATAAGGTGAATCCAGAGAATACTCCTTACCCTCCAAAGTATATTAATCTAGTTGATGGCACCCAAATGATTGTAAGACAAATCAATCGTGACGAGGTTAAATACATCATTCCGCTTTATTATGATATCGTAAAAATACAGAAAGATTATTACGATTTAGTTGGGGCTCGTATTCTTTCAGAATTGCTTGCTTACCAACAATATCGTGTTAGAGATGAATATGTTTTAATTGGGCAGAATGGAGAGACGGGAGAAATTTATGGTCTAGTAAATGGTCATTTATCAAAGAACCCAAAAATTGGGATCTCTTATCACACTAATGCTTTTAAAAGGGGTCTTCGTGTAGGAGCTCATTTGTTTGTTGCTAAAATGGAATTCCATTATATTTTAGGAAATGAAGAAGTTCTCATTGTTGCCGAATCACCTATTGGTTTTAGACGTTGGATGGAAGAATTACGTCTTATTCCTGATAAGCTTGATAGAGAACATGAACTCGGTGGAGTACCAACTTATGTTTTAACAAAAGAAAACTGGGAAAATTATGTAGTTCCTGAAAGATTATTTGGAGAAAGACCTGTGTCTGAAGAATTCTTAAAGAATTGTCAAACAATAAAACTCCCCACAGACGTAATTTTTCAAATTACTGGAATAAAAAAAGAAGAATATTTGAAGGAAAGATAAATGCGAGAAGTTGTAATTATTGGAGCCTCAATGGGGGCACGTTGGGGAAAATATGAAGGTTCTCTTATTGAAATGATGGCTGAAGCCTCCTTAGGAGCAATTAAGGATGCAGGAACAGACATATTAGATGCATTATATGTAGCAAATATGGGTTCAGGTCGAATAAATAATCAGACAGCATTAGGATCTGCCTTGATTGATTACCTCAACTTATTCCCAGCAGTTGGTGCTACTATAGAAAATGGACCAGCATCAGGTGCAACAGCTGCTCGTTTTGCTTATATGGCTATTGTGTCTGGAGTTCATGATGTAGTGATGGTTACTGGTGGAGAAAAAATGCGTGTAGCCCCAGGACCCGTTGTAACTGATTTTGTTGCTACCATGTCCCATCCTGAAGCTGAGTATGTTTATGGTATCACTTTTCCAAGTTTAGGTGCTATGCTTGCTCGACTTTATTTTGAAAAATATGGTGTAACATCAGAGGATCTTGCCCGTATTGCCATTAAAAATCATTTAAATGGATTAAAAAATCCCAATGCACATATTCAACAAAAAATTACTCTCCAGGGAATATTAACCTCACGTGAAGCAAAATTAAACAATCCAATTATTGCTGATCCTCTACGTCTTTATGATATGTGTCCTGTCAGTGATGGAGCAGCATCAATTATTCTATGTTCACTTGAAAAAGCAAAGCAGTTGACATCAAAACCATTAATAAAATTTGCTGGTACAGGTCAAGGAATGGACACAATGACGGTTCATGAGAGAGAAGACCCAACTTTTCTTAAAGCAGTCAAAATAGCTTCAGATCAAGCATTTGCTATGGCAGGTTTAGAGAGAAAGGATATTAATTTTGCAGAAGTCCATGACGCTTTTGAAATACTAGAATTAGCAGAATCTGAGTCTGCAGGTTTCTTTAAAACTGGAACTGCTCACTTAGCTGTCCGAAATGGTGAAACAGAGATCACAGGTAGATTTCCAATTAATCCTTCAGGAGGACTAAAGGCAAGAGGGCATCCAGTTGGTGCAACTGGAGTAGCTCAATTATGTGAACTAGTTTGGCAGCTTCGTGGTGAAGCTGGTGAAAGACAAATCCCTAATGACCCTATTCATGGCTATGCGGTAAATTTTGGAGGATTTGGGAATAATGTGCTTGCTACAATCTTATCAAAGGTGAAATGAGGAATTTAAATGACAGAAAGAAAGCCTTACGGATATAAATGTGAGAATTGTGGAAAAATCCACTATCCGAAACATGGTCGATGTTTAAAGTGTAAAAATCAACATCTTGAAAAAGTTGATTTACCAGATGAAGGAACTTTAGTCACATATACAATGCTAAAAGCACCTCCAACTGGCATAGATAAACATACTCTGTTCTTGGGGATAATTAATTTGGGAGAGGTTCGTTATACAGGGCAAATTGAAGTGGATGATATTTCCAAAATATATATAGGAATGAAACTAAGAGCTATTTGGAAAATGATAAGAAAAATCGACAATAAAGATTATTTAGGGTTTGTTTGGGTACCGATATAAATTTTCCTTTTCTTAATTTTTTTCTTTAATCTCTGGGGTTATTTTTTTTTCTCCTGAAGAACTTTAATAGCATCTGCTCATACATCAGTTTCTATGAGTACTTTAATTGCTTCTATAGCTGTTTTGATAGCCTCCTCTTGCCCTTTCTTAGGGTCAATTATAAGAGCTCCACTATCTGTATTTCCAATAGCAGCCATGATTCCACCAGAACGCCATCCACGAATTTGTGAGATTGTAAAAAGAACTGAACACTCCATTTCAGTAATTAAAGTTCCTGCTTTTTTCCACATCTCCCATTTTTGGTGTATTGTTGAATCTGGGATCATTTCAGGATTTTCTGTGTAAAAAGCGTCTTTAGAATGGACAATTCCTTCATGAAATATTAAGGAAAATCCTAAACGCTTAACAGCCTTTCTTAATGCTACTATAACATCAGGATTAGCTACAGCAGGGAATTCATAGTCGACATATTGCTTAGATGTACCTTCATCTCGGATAGCTCCAATAGCTGACACTATATCGCCAAGTTTAACCTTATTAGAAAGAATACCAGACGTACCTACTCTAATAAAGGTATTTACCCCTAAAAAACCAAATTCTTCAATACCAATTGCTGTACTTGGGGCACCGATCCCCATACTTGATATAAGCACTGGAGTAGAATCGATATAGCCTAAATGAACGCGATATTCACGATTAAACGACAATTCTTCAGAATCTTTAAGAAATTTTGAAATCCTTGGAACTCGTCCAGGATCACCACAAATTAAACAGAAATTACTATTCTTAATATCATTCTTTGAGACATTTATGTGATATTGTTTACTCATTTTATCTAACACCAAAAAAGGTTATTTTAATTGAGAAAGAATTTCATAATATTCCTGGCTCTTTATTCGTATTTGTTTAAGTTGTTCATTAGATAAGCCCTGAGTAGATGAAGGGAAATATGTTGTGAAAATAGTTTTAAATGTTTCAGTTAACTGACTTTCTTCATTTAGTAAAAATTGAGTCAGAATTTCAGCAGACTCGTGGAAAATGACTAAGTACGCACTTCCAACACCTGTTACCTGAAATAACTTCGTTAAGGCAAATATTTCAATTTCATCCCAGATTAATGGCAGAAAATTCCATCCTACTTTTTCTAAAGTTTCTCGGTCTTTTACATCAAGAATTTTTAATAGTAAATCCCATGCAAGGTAATCGGAATGCCATGTTGAACCTGACCACAAAATTTGGGGCCGTTTATTGAATTGTAAAACACCAAAAAAAAGCCCAAGTCCAGGGAGTAATTCAGAGTTTGACATGAGGAATCATTGAGTACTTTCTGAAATTTACCTATTTCATGAAGAAAAAAACAGCTGACTTGTATAAAAAACCTCTCTTATTCTAAAAAATCAAATAAAAAAAATAGTAGAGAAGAAAAAAAGTCCAAATTTTCCTTAAACCTCTTTAATGTTCTCAAGATTTTTTATTTTGAATATAATAAAGTGATAATCTTGTTGCTGATCCCCCAAGTAAACCTCCTAATAAGCTGAAGAGTCCACAAAAGATAATAGACATTATTATAATGAGGAGACTCCCGAATGGAAGTGGAATTCCTAAAACATCACCAATAGCAGCCATAAACAGGTCACCAGTTTTTAATGTTCCAATAGAGGTTAAAATATTGATAATAATTGTGAAAAACCTTGCCAACATGGCACCTAGCAAAGCAAAAATTCCTGAAAGGGGAAATTGAAGATAAATACCTATTCCAATTCCAATAAGAAGTGGAAAAATCCAAAAGGGCATATATTTAACAAAAAGAATATCAGAGAGGAATATTAATATGAAACTAATAGAAAATCCAATAAGTTTCTTATTTTGAGCTGATTTTTGAGTGGTTTCGTTTTTGATATTTGAATTCATATAATTTCTCTCCTATGCTGGTTTTAAAATAAGTGTCGCTTCTAAATACTCTTTTGTAAAAAGTTCTGGTGTTGAGAAATGAATAAGCATCGAATGATATTCCCCTTTTAACCAAAGGTCTAATGCTTGATCCATATAATGTGAGCTAGCTGGATTTCCGCTTACTCCACCAGGTATTACGCTCCAACAATTTGTCAGATTTGAAAAATCAATAATCATGCGTTCACTTGGCCCACCTTTAACTCTCCGACCTTCAGCAGCAAGAAGGGTATAACCACTTCCATCATGAGGGTATCCCTCACTATCAGCACCAAATGGATCAATTCCACCTAAATGATTGAAAAACATTCGATGATACTTACCCCATACCCATTGAGTGGGATCATCTCCAAATTCTGCCTGAAGATCTAAAATAGCTTTTTTATACGCTTTTAACAGGCAATCATCTCGATCTTCTACTTCAACTGTTGAAACATCATCAAACCATGGTGAATTTGGAGAAGTTTTAACGAGATATTCTAATATATTATCCTGAGGTCTAGTAATGCCAGCGAGTCCTCCAGCAGCTTGAAATTCATCATTCCAAACATATTCTTTAAGTCTTGATTGAGTTTGATAATAAATTGTTGGTCCTACAATAGATTTATCCATAAGGTATTTGTTTTCACTAGTGTGCCAGTTATTTAAAAGTGATAATGCTTCAGAATCAATTGTTGAAAGAGATTGTCCTTGAACTGCTGATATAATATATGGAGTGAATGCTTCTGCAGCAGTATCAAAGATTCCTGCTTTTCCACATTGTGCATCCTTCATAAAATCAACATCAATTGAATTTAAAGGGGCATTTGCAAGTATATAATTAATTGCTCTCCCACGATAACCTGGTGCTTGTGCAGAACTGATATAATATGGATAGTCTGGTCCAGTAGATTTTTGATTTGCTGAAGCTAAATACATTTGAGAAGGATTAAATGCTAAAGGCAGTTCATTAAACGGAATATATTCCCAATCCTTATTTATTGCTGGATCCGAACCATTTATTATAAACAAACCTTCCCCAAAGAATGATCGTTTAATGAATCGTCCTGTAGGTCTTAGTGCAATATTTCCATCGCTATCAGCAAATACAATGTTCTGAGTAGGATCTTTAAAATATTGTATGGATTCATTAAATTCTGACCAGTTATGAGCCAGATTAGCACCCATGAGCGCGAGAATTTCATAAGTAGGTTCTTGGGTGGCAGTCCA
This sequence comes from Candidatus Hodarchaeum mangrovi, assembly GCF_975850365.1. Taxonomy (NCBI): domain Archaea; kingdom Promethearchaeati; phylum Candidatus Hodarchaeota; class Candidatus Hodarchaeia; order Candidatus Hodarchaeales; family Candidatus Hodarchaeaceae; genus Candidatus Hodarchaeum; species Candidatus Hodarchaeum mangrovi. The sequence goes on from NZ_CDLCQJ010000082.1 coordinate 12,362, forward strand.
TTTCATGGCAATCATTGATTTTTTATGGACATCAGACATAACAACTCCATCTTCGGTATAAAAGATACTTGTATTAAAGTTCTTTCCACCCTTGACTGGAATTGAGATTTTTCTCTCAGTAAGAGACTTCCATTGATTTTCTAGTCCACTCCAATATTTTTCTCCGTTCCATTTATATTCATACCAATCTACTGCGTCATTAATCACATTTGTGAATCCCCAAGCTACATGAGTATTATACCCTACAATAATCACAGGAGTTCCAGTGAGTGTGTAACCATAGACATTCATATTTTCTTCTTGCGAAACCAAGTGAGCCTCATACCAGATATGAGGCAAAGTGATAGATAAATGCATATCATTTGCAAGTATAGGTTTCCCCGTAACAGTTTTACTTCCATTTACTACCCAATTATTAGATCCAATCCAACTATTTTGGAAATATTTGACAGATTCTGGCTGATTTTCCAGAATTTTTCTTAAAGATTTCGATCTATTGTTAAATTCGGTTTTAAAATCTGGTTTTTTAAAACTTGGAGCAGTTATTGGATTAGAATAGTTGCCATATGATGGAACAACTGAAATTTGATAATAACTATTATTTATAGGATAGATTTCATTCATTAAGGTTTCATTCCCCCCAAATAACTCATCTCTCAAGATAGTAGCTTGGATATCCGTTGTTGAATATGTAAGCATTAA
>NZ_CDLCQJ010000083.1:0-8618 GCF_975850365.1 Candidatus Hodarchaeum mangrovi
GATCTTTTTAGTATAATTTAGAGGTCTCGAATGAGAGTTAAACTTTCTCTTAATCACGTTCTGACTTCCAGTAAGGAGGAAATAAAAAATGATCAGTATAGGGATGGTCCTCCATAAAAAATCTATTAGGGATGTTAGGAACTCAAATTGAAAATTAAGTAATAATCGAAATTTTATCCCCAATACTAGACTAAAAAGACTTGATAGAGCTAATATCTCATTGATAAAATTCTCTAGCTTCTTCAAAATCATTAGATTCGAATTTTATTTATTTTTACAAAGCTTCTTAAAGCTTAGGAAGTGGATGATGAAGCTGCCCTTGCTGCAAAAAGTATTTTCAGTTCTTCATTTACTCCAATCAGCGCTTCTTGACGCTCCAAATTACGTTTCTCTAGTTCATTAAGGGTTTTAGCCTTTTTCTTTATTTGAATTTCACTTTTAATTTCTTCTAATGTTTTTAAATGTTGTTTAGGGCTAGAAGCTAGATGCGGAGTTACCTGACCCTCCATCAGCAAGCGTAATCTTGATCGAATGAACTCTGCACGTTTATATTTACTTGGAACATTTTCCATTACCCAGTTATGGAGATCCTCGGGTAAAATTAACATCACTGCTCCTTCACCAAAAGTAATCGGACCGTCATAATTGAGAATTTTCTTAGTTTTCTCGACGTGCATGATGCTTCACATATTATTAGATGATTACTTAATAAACTCGAAAAATATATATTCTCTTGTGGGGGGATGTTAGAACTTTAAAAGTTCTCTAAGGTAAGGAAAAAGGGTACTCTAAAAAATAACATTATTAATCTTACTAATTTCTTATGTGAAATTAGATTTTTTCCTTTAGGTTAAGGAGGCAAACCTTTTTTCTTCTTATTCCGCTCCAACCGTTCAATTAGCACTATTCCTGCGAGATGAAGACAAATTAATCCAATCCAGATGAAAAAAATGACTATGTCAGATGAAGAATTATAAAGAAGTCCCATTAATAGCCCATATGAGGATGCTACCACTATAGCATAAGCGAGTTCATTAAATCCGAATTTTCTCATAAGTATTCATCTCTGAGGTATTATTTCTCCTTAATAAATCACACCTATATATGTTACTAACTAGATTTTCCGAATGTATAAAATATATCCCAATTCAAATGGTTAATTAATTTTCTTGTTTTAGTGAAGTAAGTAATGATTCAAAATCAAGCCAACTCGTAATGATTTTATAAGGATGAACTAAAAAAGAGTTTAAAGATAATTTTCTTGAATTAAATAAAATGAATCTTATTTTTGCTTTGCTTGCTGCTATAGAATCAATCCAAGAGTCCCCAATATAGACTGTGTTTAGGTTTGATACTTGAAATTCATTCATAAGTTTGATTAATCCCTCTGGATGGGGTTTAGGATGAGTTATATCGTCTCGTGTTAAAATAAACATATCACAAAGGAAAGGAAATTTCTCATAATAACTATTAATAGTAATACGTGAGCTATTTGTATAAATTGCAGATTTCAGAGAGAATTTTCTTAATAACTTTGGAATCAATTTCGCTCCATCCATCATCTTAGCCCCCTTAATTGCTTCTTCTTCTAATATCAATAGTCTTTTTACTCCTTCAGGGTAGAGCTGTGGCTGATGTTCTTTTAAAAGTCCTAATAAACTTAAAATTGGAGTTTTTTCAACTTCTTGACTTAAAATGGAGGGATCAAGTAGTTCTGCTACTTGGTTTCGAATCGCGCTATAATTGAGATTTGAATGGATGATTGTATCATCAAGATCAAAGATTATAAATTTAATAGGATTCATCATTCATAAAACCAATATTTTGAGAGCTAATTGACTAATTTTTAATAAAATATTTTGGAAGATATTTTTTATTTGTTATAAGATATTCATCTATTAATTTTTCTGCTAAATCCAAGTCATCGAGCATTAATGCGAAAGCCTGTAAAGCTAAATCGCGATCACCTTTTATGGATGATTCTGTGATTATCTTAGCGATAGATATTTCCTTTCGACAGAGTGCTGCAATACCTTCAGGTAATTTGCCTACTTTCAATCCTGATACACCAAAACTATTAATTAATGCAGGAACTTCAACAATAGCATCATTAGGTAAATTACTAATTGTACCATTATTGAGGATATTTACAGCTTGTTCATAAGCATTGGCATTTGTTAACATCTCTGCAATTATAGAATCTCCCCGTTCAGCTGGGTTAGGATGAATATCCATTGGACGTTTTCCTGAAATTATATCATTAATTCGAGTCCACATTTGTTTTCGTTGTTTTTTTCCACGATCAAAATCATATAATTGTATTGAATATTTTTCCCAATTTTCTTTACTTAGAGTATAAGGAACATATTCAGCTAAATGACAGTCACCTGGGACAGGTAAAAGCTTAAAGAGTTTAAACATATGCTGAGTCAACGGTTCGAACTTGGGATAAAGATTCTTGGCCTCCTTACGAATGAGAGGATACATATCTTCACTTGAATATTTCCTTCTGACATCTAACATCCAAGTAAAATGGTTGATCCCTGCAGCGATGATATCATATTCACTAGCAGCTGCAATTGCAAATTCTGTTAATATTTTTTGACTTTCATTAGTCCATTTTACTTCAAAGTCTAGATTGTTTGAATTTATGTCGAGATCACATGCTAAGTAACGACCTAAAATACCATATCCATGCCAGATTTGGTGACACAATCCTATAGATTTTACACGAGTTTGTTTTGCTGCATAACCTATTCGAGGTACTGGATTAGTGAAGTTTATCAGCCATGCATTTTTAGAAAGATCATGGATATCATAAAGAATTGGCATAATAAAGTTTAATCCTCTTGCTGTATCAGTAAAACTTCCCATCAATCCGTTTTCAGCATAATGATAGATACCATACTTTTGTGCAATTTCATAATCTTTAATCCAAGTTTCTTCTCTGTCGACAGCAACTGATAATATCACAAAATCCGCGTCGGGGAGAGCTTTTTTCCGATCAGTGGTAATCGATATTTTAATATTTGACTTCCATTCTTTTTTCATCTTTTCTGAAAGGGCATGAATCCCCTTCAAATGAGATTCATTAATATCGACTAGCGATAATGTTGCGTTTTGTAAATCTTCATGTGCAATGATTCGTGAAAGATTTTCCAGACCAAAACTTGCACTACCTGCTCCAATAATAACAATTTTAGGGTCAGAAGTCATAATTAAAGCCTCAGAAACTTAAAATCTCACTTAGATAAAATTTCGAACTAAAATCTAAAAGATTTTTACTTCGATTTAACTTCGATTTTTTATTAAATCAATTGTTATTACCTGTATTTTTAAGCCAAGAGGCTAAATTTTTGATATTCATGGATTCTCTTAATTCATTAGAATGAAAGGGAAGGGGAAATTATTATTGCCTTTTCTGAGATCGTAGCTCAAATTTTTCTGTTTTTCGCTAAGAAATTGCTTAAAACATTAATGAAGCTAGAATATCTCGGAAAGAGAAGGAAAATTAGGGTATAAAATGGCGGAACAAGAAAAATTTGATGTGATAATTATCGGAGCAGGACCTGCTGGAAGTTCTGCAGCTATTCGGTTAATGCAGGCAAATCCTGACATGAATGTGGCTCTAATTGATCGTGGGAAACCAATAGGTTCGAAAAATATTTCTGGTGGTGTGATTTGGGGTCAAAGTCTCTCAGAGATTCTCCCTAAATGGTGGGAAGAAGCCCCAATAGAGAGGCGAATTATTCAAAAGCGAACTGGATTTCTTACTAAAGAGGATTCATTTGTATTGGAGCTCTCTTTTCCAGAATGGGAACATGATCCACCTAATGCTATTAGTGTCCTTCAAACAAAATTTGTTACGTGGTTATCTAAAAAAGCAGAGAAATATGGGGTTAATGTATTTGAGGGAATAGCTGTTGATGATCTTTCTAGAGATGTTAATGGGCGATTCAACGGTATCATCCAAGCAGGAGAAGAATTTCAGACAGATGTTGTAATTATCGCTGATGGTGCCAATTCCCGATTAACCCTAGCATCAGGCTTACGTAGAGAAATGAAAAAAGAACACTACGCTCTAGGAGTAAAAGAAGTTCTCCGTCTTCCGGAAAGCATTATAAATGAACGTTTTAATCTCGAATCAAAGCTAGGAGTGGCTTCAGAATATGTTGTAGGGGGACTCATGGGAGGAATCAGATCAGGAGGATTTTTATATACAAATAAGGACACATTATCAGTTGGTGTGATTACTCAAATAGACACGATGAATGATCCTAATTTTCCTCCTGTAAATATTCTTGAATCCTTTAAAAAACATCCTTACATTCAAAAACTAATTAAAAATTCAGAACTTGTCGAATACAGCTCACACTGGGTACCTGAGGGAGGAATACATATGCTTCCTAGGTTATATGACGACCATGTTCTGGTTGTTGGTGATGCTGCGGGGTTTGTCTTATCCAATGGAATTATAATTCAGGGAATAAACTATGCTATCTCATCAGGGATTTTGGCTGCAGATACAATTCTTCATGCTCAAAAGTCTAATGATTTCACCAAAAAAACCCTGAAAAAGTATGAACAGAAGTTAAAAGAAAGTTATATCCTGAAAGACTTGAAAACATTTCAGGGAATTCATAGTATAATTCGTAATCCACGGCTTTATGAGCAATATCCCGAGTTATTGATTGGGATTTTCAAAGATATGCTAACTGAGAATAGCCTGCCTAAAAACCACCTTTTGAAACTTTTTCGTTCCCAAAAAAAGAAAAAACAGGTTAGTTGGTTGCAATTAATACGGGACGGCATTACACTAAGACATTTCTAAGAATGTGTTGTTTAAATGACAGAACAAGAAGTTGATATAAGAAAAAAATTAGGAACTCTCACCTATGAAACTGATGCAGAAGAAAACGCACATATTACAGTTATACAAGAGATCTGTGCTCGGTGTCCTCACCATTTGTGCATTGCTGGATGTCCTGCTTCATGCTTTAAGTTTATCGAAAATAAAATGGTTTTTCGGTATGAGGACTGTATTGAATGTGGAACATGTTATCTTATGTGTGATCAAGGTTCCGTGAAGTGGAATTTCCCTCAAGGAAGTTTTGGTGTTAAGTTTGAATTGGGATAATTGGAAAATCTGTAATAACTTTCATAGAAATGTGTAGGAGAAGATCTGATTGGTATCAATTCTTGTTTTGTTAAAACAGGTTCCATTACCTAAAGAGATGAGGACATCCGAAGAAGGTTTTATGATGCGTATTGGAGTAAAATCGATCATGAATCCATATTGTAAGCACGCATTAGAAGAAGCACTTCGTTTTAAGGAAAAATTAGGAGGGACAGTCACTATATTAAGTATGGGACCTCCTAGTTTTGAACAAAGTCTTCGTGAAGCACTTTCAATGGGAGCTGATAACGCATATCTGTTATCTGACAGTAAATTAGCAGGATCAGACACTATGGCTACAGCACGTGCATTGAGTCTTGCCATAAGAAAAATTGGGGAGTTTCAGATAATTTTTGCAGGTATACAGACTATTGATGGAGATACAGGTCATGTGGGCCCACAAGTAGCAGAACGTTTAGGCTATAATCAAATTACATATGTAACCCACTTAGAAGCAAACAATAGTAGTGTAATGGCACGAAGATTGGTAGAACGTGGTTATGAGAAAATAGAAGCCCCTTATCCCGTTCTTATCACAGTAACAAGATATGCAAATATACCTCGTGGACCTAGATTACAATCTGCTATACGTGCAAGGAAGTACGAGATAAAACGATTATCTATTGAAGATATCGGATTACTCCCCAATGAAGCAGGAATCATGGGTTCCCCTACAATTGTTTCAAAAGTTAGAAAAGTAAAGTTTGAGCGTCCATCCTGTAAAATCCTAGAGGGACCAACTTCTGAAAGCAAAGTAAACACCCTATTAACCGAATTATCAAACTTGATTATAAAAACGGAGAAAAATTAAAGTGATAACAGAAGATCACTATGAAGAGGTAGATCTTCGTACTGAGGCAGTAGGTGTCTATACATTCGTTGAGTCTTTTAAAGGAGAGATTGCTCAAGTAAGCTTTGAGATACTTGCAATTGCAAGGAAATTAGCTGATCAACTTAATACTTTCGTAACAGCAATTCATATGGGAGAAAATAAAAAACAACTAGAAGAAGATTCAAAATTGTTGTGGGCTTATGGAGCTGATAAGGTCATTATTGTTCATGATGAACGGTTAGATCATTATTATACCTTACCATATACAAGAGCTATTTATGAGATAATCATAAAACTTAAACCAGAAATTTTTCTTTTTGGCGCTACAACAACTGGAAGAGATCTTGCCCCAAGGGTAGCTGCTCGATGTAGCGTTGGTTTATCAGCAGATTGTACTGGATTTGCTATTGATGATTATTATGATGAGAAAAATCTGAAATTATACAAAAAAGTAGCTAATTTTATCCGTCCTTCATTTGCTGAAGCCAAACTTGCTACTATTATTGGAAATCCAAAATTATGGAAATATCCTCAGATGGGAACTGTTCGTCCCAGTACATTTACCCCAATGCCCTCTGATTTATCTAGAAAAGGTACTACTGAGTTTTTTAAGATTGATTTTTCCCCCTATGAATTTATTGTAAAAGTACATGAAAGTGTCAAGGAAACACAGGATATAGTTGATTTTGATCGTGCAAAGATTATTGTTTCTGGGGGAAATGGTGCTGGACGAGAAGCCTTTAAACTATTAAAAGAGCTTGTTAACGCTATTAATGCTAATGGACAACATTGTGAATTAGGTGCTAGTAGATCCGCTGTAGAAGCTGGATGGGTTGGACGACAACATCAAGTTGGACAAACTGGTCGGACTGTTCGCCCCGAATATTATATTGCAGTAGGAATTTCAGGAGCAATTCAACATTTTGAAGGGATTAAAAATTCTAAAAGAATAATTGCAATTAATAATGATCCTAATGCTCCAATTTTTACATACGCGGATGTAGGAATTGTGGACGATTATAAAAATATCATCCCAATACTTTTAGAAAAGGTAAAAGAAGGATATATCTTCCCCGATGTGAAATAGATTTCAAGAAAGATTCCTAATCTTATGGTTTAAATTTTTAAGATTGCACATCAATCTATGCAATCAAACTTTGCTATCCCATGATTGAAGTAATTTCTTCGCATCTAAGACATAATCGTTTAATTCTTGTTGATTTTTATATACACGTTTTTTAATCATCCGATTTATAAGATCACTGATTTGTATCAGTTCTGATAAACTCTTAATCTGAGGTTTTTGCTTAAGAATAATTTTCCAATCCACTAATTGAGAAGATAATAAATCCATTTCAAATGAAATTGTTTGTGAAAGTTTCTTTAATCCTCGGTCCTCTGCAATCATATTCGCGGTTGAAATTAATTCTAGGGATTTTTGAATATCAAATTCCATAATCGCTAAGCGAGATTGTAGAAGGTATGTTTCCGAAAGAAGAGAGTGTAATTGTTGCTCTTGGGCTATTTTAAGAAGGATTCCACTTAGCTTTTTTATTTCCTCAAAATCACGTTTTTCTTCTTCTTGGTTCTTAGTTAAGCTAAGTTCAAAGAGTAATAACTCACATAAGTGGAGTAATACTGAAACTCTTAACTCATGATTTACGATTTCATCTTGTAAAATACTCTGTAATATTTCCCTCGCTCTAATTTTATCCTTCACCTGCGGATTTTCTTTTAGGATTAATGCTTGTGAAACTAAATAACGCTGCTTGATTATTTTATTCTCTGTCTTCTCAGCTATTGCTTTAAGATAATTTGCATATTTATCTATTAGTTCTATATCTTTTTTTTCAATTGATACAACAACTTGATGAAATAGGTTTTCTGAAAGGCTGATTTTATTATCAAATACTTCGACAACTTTTAAGGCCTTATCAAAATACTCTAGTGCCGTATCAAATTCCCCTTTCTGATAAAAGACTTTTCCCAAATTATGTAAGCCTGAAAAGATATGTTCATTATTACCTGTCTCTTTGAATAAATCTAAACCTTGATTATAATAGTTCCATGCCAGATTAAGTTCACCTTGGGTATGATAGACATCTCCGATATTGTTCAAAGCAATTGCAATCTGTTGTTTATTGCCCAATTTCTGTTTTATATTTAGCGATTCTTTATAATATTCAAGTGCTTTCGTTAGTTGACCTTTATAGTAATAAGCAACACCTAATGAATTAAGAGTTTCACCAATACCATATAAATTATTTGATATTTGATTTCTGATTGTTAAAGCGTCAGAAAAACATTTAATTGCTTCATCAAGCCTCCCCTCGCGTAAATATATAGATCCTTTATTATGTTGAATATTTCCTTCTTGAAAAGTAATATCATTTGGTTTATATTCTTTAATTAGTATATCTGCCCTTTTAATTGCCTCCCAGCTTTCTTTAAGTTTTCCCATTCTCCAATAGGCTTCTGAAATCAATATTAAAGATCTACTTATTTTATACCCCAAAAACTCTTTTCAGTTTGTGTAAAATTGTGACCAAAGCCAATATTGAGAATATAAATGTGTTATTAAATTCTGGAAAGTTTGAACTAGCTTTGAAA
>NZ_CDLCQJ010000084.1:0-40947 GCF_975850365.1 Candidatus Hodarchaeum mangrovi
ACCATCAATGCATTTTTGACACATTGGATCACAACCAAACATGTCATTATTATAATAATGAGCATTTGATCGGCATCCAAAGCAAATATCATTATTGGAACAATTTGAACAAGCACCTGGTAAATTCGATGGGTCACGTAATTTCATCATCAAAATATCCCCAGGATTTTGTGCTAACAGTTGAATTAAATTAATAGTTTTATAATTACCAAATTCTTGTGTTCTTATAACACTACATGGTGTATAATATCCATCATTAGTGATACAGATCATACTACCACAATAAAATTTCGAAACATCCATTGTTGAGAAAGAGAGATTATCATTATAAAGAATTTCATCCCGTCCCTTGTAGGCTTTTTGAATGAGCTCATTTGAGGGTACTAAATTTCTCGGATCAGAGCTTGCGACAGGATTGTAGAGAGTTAAGACTGTACGGATACCTTTTTCTTTCCAAAACCACTCCATTGTCTTGTAAACGTCAGTTGATGCAACGGGTTGTGTCAAAGTAATACAATTCCACAGTTCATCTGATGATTTTCCTAAAGAAATTAAATTCTCTAATCCAGTAAGAATTGCTTCAATGTTTTCTTTTACTTGATACCGATGTAACCTCTGATAAACCTCTGTATCTAATGAGTCAAGATGAATAGAGATAAAACCTCCATTCTGGGTCACTTCAATGGCTTTTTTAGCCGTTTTAATGTCTTTTAAGGGAATACCAGAAGACCAAATATTGTTGATTAAGCCTAAATTCTGGGCATAGTGCATTAAGTCGTCCCAATCTACTCTAACTAAAGGATCACCGCCTAACCAATCAATGCATCGAACTTTTATTTGTGCAGCATCTTGTAAAATTTTTTTAATGTCTTTGGTTGGAAGAAGTTCTGGACTTTCTGGAGTCGATCGAGCATAGCAATAAGAACATCCTTGGGAGCATTTTAAAGTTGATTCTATTTGAAGAGTATAGATAAGTCCTTTTTCGAAGTATTCTTTCTGAATTTTTGCCTCACTTGCCATCCCTCCATGTAAAAAGGCCGAATTAGGTTCATCACCCAGCATTTTTTCACCGTTAGAGTTTTTTTGCTATCCAAAGTCCCCGACTTACTTTTCCTTCCTTAGCTGCTTGAGCCCAACCTTTTACTCCTGTTCTAGTAATATTATACATTTCTTCTCCAAACATCTTTAATATTGTATCTTTTAAGTCATCAATCTTTTTTAAATAAAACTTCAGATGACTAGCAAAATCATTTTGTAAATCTTCAGCCTCAATTAGCTTACACCCATTAATCTCTAATAAATTACTATAACCTTGCATTGTCTCAAGATTTGGAAAGATCATAAACTCAAATAAGGAATCAGCTTCGCTCTTTGTACTAAAGGAAGTTTTTCCCAAAATCCAATCGGTAAATCCAATTTTTCCCCCTCTTTTACAGACTCGAGCTACTTCAGAAATTAAACGAGGTTTACTAGTAACATAACACCAAGCATCCTGGCCCCAAACAAAGTCCATTAAATTACTTTTTACAGGAAGATCAAGAGCATTTCCTCTTCGATATTCAATCCTATCAGCAAGACCAGCAATAGCTGTTCGTTCTATTGCTTTTTTCAACATTGTACCAGTAATATCTATACCTAATACTTTCGCTTTATACCTCTTTGCTAAATATCTTGCTGGTCCACCTAAAGCTGAACATACATCCAAAACATAATTGTTCTCTCTAATGCCAAGTTTATCAGCTAGCCTAATTGTTTCCTTTTCCCCTCCCACATGGATGTGTTCTCCCATTAGAAACTCCCATAAAGTACCAACTGCTCCATCATATGCGTCGGATACATCTTTTACTGTGAAATCATAATTATAACTCATTGACTAGATACTTCCGACTTTTTAACCAAATGTAAGATTAAGTTAGTTCAGAATGATAGATTTTTAAAAGCTTCATCTTCGAATTATGTTAAGCGTGATAGAAATGCCTCTCATAAACTCAAGAATAAGTAAAAACATGAAGTTAATCGTGCTTTTAAGAAGCATTACAGGAATTATCTGGTTTGGGACAGTATTGAGGAGGATTTTATTACCTAACTTCGGAAATTTTGAAGCACGAGTTACTGAGATGTCACAGGGTCTCCCATTAATCCCTGATATAATAATGCAGATAGCTGTTACAAATTGGTTTTTGGTTTTCTTATTCATAGTCATTATTGAGTTTTTAGCTTCTATTAGTCTGTTAACAGGAACATTAGCTCGTGGTGGAGCATTTTTGGCCACATTTATTGGATTTGCAATTGGTATGGCCGGTGTAGGAATCTCTCTGATAGATTTAGTTATTCCATGGTCTGTGGCTCTTGTTACGCTATTTCTTCTGCTTTTTACACATCCTGGAATTTATTTTGGGGTAGATAGTAAGTTAATAGATAAAAATCTGCCAAATTTATTAAAGAAATTAATATAGGAGTATTAGGAACCAGAAAGAAAAGTTTTAAGAGTTTTTTTCGATATAAAAGAATAAAAATGGATATCGTTTGAGGAATCAAAATGTCAAGAAAAATAATACATGAAATGCATGAAGAAAAAATCTCTGGAGGATATTTAGTTTTAATTCGTTTTACTCTAGGTATGTCATTTTTTACAACATGGTTAAGTAACTTAGCGAAAGGAGCATTTTCTCGTTCAGGCTTTATTGATACGGTTAGTTACTTTATTGATCATCCTGATCATGTAATCACTCCCTTTGATTCAGTAATCAGGAATATTGTCTTTCCCAATGCATCGCTTTTTGGTCTAACTTGGTTTTTTTTAGAACTATTTATTTCTCTCAGCTTAATGTTTGGGATTTTTACTCGTTTAGGCTCTCTTATTGGTGCTGGATCAACCATAATTCTTGCACTAGGTGCTTTGGGAGTGGATTGGCCTTGGACATATGGATTATTGTTTATTGGATTTATTACATGTGCATTAGTCAGTGCAGGAAAGTGGTACGGAATTGATTTTTGGTTGAAAGAAAAGATACCTCAAAAAGTCATGCTTTTCGTGATTTAAACTTCAATGAGATTTTTTTACTTCCTATTATCTTTTCTTTGCCCAAGAGGAATCCTCTGGCCATTTATGATTCTTCTCATTAATTGGAGTAATTTCGAAGATCACTCCTGTCTTAGAGGGGCAATGTATCCTCCAAACACCATCTTCTTCCCAAGATTGTCCTCCAGATGCTGCCATTGAAAGATAAGGGGTCATAGCATAATGCGCGTCATTACATAAACCTTCTGGTCTCATCAAAGCATATGGGAGGGTCCATTCATCACCAACATTATGTGGACATTTTCCCATTTTTTTAATTAGTTTTATTCTCAAGTATTTCATCTTAATTTCCCATTAAATAAGGACTTTGATTAAATTTCCGAAAGATTAAATGTATTTTATTAGTAAACCATCTCCAATGTTCCCCAATTAATATAACATAGAATGGTACAAATTCTAGAATACGAATCCAATCATTTTCTAACCATATATTAAGAGAATCAAATTGGATATAAACATGGTAGGATAGGATAAGCGACCCTGTAAGGATTATCCAACTCAAATTAATCTTTTCATTATCTAAAAGAATGAAAGGAAAAATCCAAAAAATATACCAAGGATGAAATGTTGGTTGCAGTAAAATAAATGCACCAATTATTAAATAAGCCTGTTTATAAGGTAATATCGTACTTTTATTTGCTTGTTTTGTTAGGAGAACGATTAATATTAAAAATATAAGTCCTGCAATAATTTTTGAGGTTTGAATATCCATATTCAATTGAAAAATAATCCAGAAAATGCTTGCATTGAAATACCAATCTGTGGCATAGACAAGTAGTCCAGTATAAAGCTGAGGATCAATTAAAGCCCATAAAATGTAAAAAATACTTCCTATTATGATTATCCCCCTCCCAACATTGTCTAATCTTTTCCAGAAGATTGGAAATAAGAAGATGGCAAAATATTTTAATAGAAACGCTAGTAAAAAAAGAATAGATGCAAATGACTTATGTTCTCTTTCTAAAGCCCATACAGCAACTATAATTGGTAAAATAATTAATGGTTCAAAGTGTACTCCATTTGCAGTTTCCATATGAAGAAGTGGATTCCATGCGTAGATTATTATTTTCCATTGATGATTAAGAGGGAGAATTTTATACATGGCAATAATTGATAGGAGAAAAGCTCCTGAGAAGGTTAATCGGAAAATATTGATAGATTCGGTGAAAAAAGATAAAATCGCAAAAATAAGTAATGCTAAAGGAGGATATGGAGAAGTAACATTAATATGATTTGCTTTCTCCAATAATTCAGGATTTGGCAAAATTGAGCTTAGATTCCCTATTGGTGTGTGATAGGGATTTAATCCTTGATTAACCGCCCATCCTTCAAGAAAAAAACGATATATATCATCTGATAGTGAGATTTCTGTGAGAAGTAAGGAAATTTGAACTAGCAGAGCAATTAAAATAATAGTAAATAGGTATTTTCTCTGTTCAATCTGAACAGTTTTAGAGACATAAATTCCTAATAAGTAGAATCCAAATGGTATTAAGAATAAAGACTGTAATTTATTGGAGCTTCGATTTAGATGAGTAAGACTGATAAGTAAGAGAAACGAGAAGAGAAATGAAATTCCAATGATTAGAAGATTTATAGCTTTTTTTTCACTACTAGCGATTTCTATCATGCTTCATTCCTACTTTTTCGTTACAGCCCACGAAATGTGTGGTTTGCCAATAATCCATCTAATTGTTGCATAGAGGGCCGAAAATGATTCAATGGTTCCCGCCAATGGGGTTACCAAAAGAAGTTTTATTTGTTCAAAAAATTTAGCTGACCTACTTAAATTCGGAATGACCTCAAGGTTTTTTGATGAGCCAATAATGATCCCAAAGATCCAGAATAATGTACCAGGTAGAAAAATGAACCTTGTTAAAAAAAACTGGAAGACTTGAAAGGAGGAGGAGGACATAATTTGATCTACACTTAGAAAAGCAAAGAAGGAAGGAAATAAAAATACCACTCCATTGAATATGACAAAAATAGCGGCAAAAAAACTTAATGAATGAGTAATGATCCTTAATCGGATACGAAATTGAATTTTCATCTTTTTTTTCCATATTAAGGATATGTATTCTTCTCGAGTTCTCAGAAGTTTTAATGCTTGCCAAGTTCCCGTTATCCATCTTATTCTTGCTTTCACTGAAGACTTTATGGTAAGTGGTGGTTGTTCTAATAATCTACCCCCATGCCAACCAAATACCTCTCCCCCGTACTTAGAATAAGCAATTAATCCAAATATTAGGTCTTCAGCAAGTAAAGGTTTGTTTGCTATCGTTCCATAATCCCAACCGATTTCTTCTATAACTTTCTCCTCTATAAGTAGATTAGATCCATGTAAATGCAGTGGCGGGGGGTAATTCATGACCTGAACACAATGATGACAATTGAAGGGTCTAGATGCTTCCATTTGACGACTTATTAGATTTGATTCAAAATATCGATGTGGATAAACAATGGGTCCTTCAAGAATTCGTTTATTTGGACTATTTATTACAGTTTGTAATACTCGCCTAAATTCAATATCATCTATCGTCGATTCCGCGTCAAAATAAAAGATATAAGTTGGATGGTTATTAATAGATGATTTTTTCGATTTTCGATACTCAATAGAATATTGAAGACTACGAGCCTTATAATAAGTATTATTTTTTGTTTTATAATTAGAAGGGACAATGATTGTTTCAGATGGAAATTCGATACCAAGTTCATCAAAGTATCGACAAAAAATCTCCTTTTCTGAATATTCTTCAGTAACAATGAGTAGTTCAAAGTGGTTTTTAAATAGAAGATTTGATTTTGAAACTTCAAAAATACTCTTAATTCCTCTCTTAACTACATGTACTTCATTTCCTCTGGTTGTGATTTGAAATTTTATTCTGGGAAATTTATGATGAGTATTTTTAAACCGATCTTTTAATTCATGATCTGTTAATATTATTGGATTAAGGTAGACTTTTCGGTGTTTAATATAAGCAGGTATCAGTTCTAAAAAATAGTATAATGTGCTAAAAAAGAAAAAAATACCACTAATTATCCAAAGTGTAAGTCCTAGATGATTTAACATCCAATCTCCTCAATCAAGAGAATCAATGACATTATTCCATACCTTCTCTCCAAATTTTTAAAGGAAGTGAGTTGATCACTTCGTACGTGTAACTAGGAAAATAATAATTCTTCCTTACGCTTGACGCAATTGAATAAAGATGGATCAATTCTCTTACGGATTTCAGATTCTCAAAACAATCAATATCTGTTACCTCAGGGAGAATATAAACTTCTGTTTCTCGAATTAAAAGATCTATAGCATTCCCTAGCTCGTTATATGTTGTGTAATACGTAAAAATTTTATCTAATGAAAGAGAATTACTTTCATTAATCCCTAGAAGGTAAAATCCTCCGTTTTGAGAAGGACCAATTACCGAATTCTTGAAATTTTCTTGTAAAATTTTGAAAGCAGAAGAAATAATGTTAGGTTGAAGATGTGGAGTATCTGATCCTATTATTATAGCTGATCTAAGTTTTAAACATTTGAATGCATAATTAAAAGAAAATGCGAAACGAGATCCAATATCCTCCCCTTCTTGTGGAATAATTTTGATTCTATTAATGAATTCAGGATAAATTTGATTAAGAGGCTTAATAATTCTTTCCTGAAGGATTTTCCTTTTTTCACGAGGATAAAATGCTAGGATTACAACTGTTTCGTTTACAAATGAATGTATGTTAAGAAGAGTATCTTTTAACATGGCTTCTTGAAGTTTTGAATTGAATTGGGAGTTTAAATCTTTATGTACAAGTCTTGTTTTTACAAATCCAGGTTGAGGAACTTTTGTAAAGATTATAATCCCTAGAGTTTTTCCACTTTTCAATATTAACACCTAAATTGGTAAATAGATTTGTTATGATTTCTATAAGTAAAGATTTTTAAGAATTATATATAGAATTTAATCTAAAGACGGAGATTCTAAACCAATGCTTTCATTTTTAAAATCAGCGATTAACAGACATCTTGATGAAACGGCATTAATAATAGATCAATTAACAACAATTGATATTACAAGCCAACCTGTTGAAAATGGAAGAAAATTCGGAGAAATTGTCTTGCATATGATCCGATCCTTAGAGTACTACTCTAGAGGTTTAACTAGCAAGGTCTGGGAAGTTTTACCATATGATTTAGATTCTTATCCCTCATCTAAAGACATTCAAGAGTTATATAGATCCGTTTCAAGCCGTGTAAGAAGTTACTTAAATGATTTATCTCCTTCACTCCTTGAAGAACACTTCAGTGAATTTAATAGACCTGCTTCGGGATTTGAAATCCTACTTGAGATGCTTGAACATAGTATTCAACATCGGGGCCAATTGCTTGTTTATTTGCGACTTCTTGATGTTGAACCTGCTAAAATTCCCTATATTATTTAATTTTGTTTGGTTTCCAAAAAAATATAACTTTTAAATAAGTTAATAGCATAGCAATAGCAGCCTTTATTGATGTGCTCATTTGACCAGATATCTTACTTTTCCCTTCTTTGCGTTGGTGATATTGAACAGGAATTTCTAGATGAGGAACTCTCATCTTGAGAAGTTTAGATGACATTTCAATTGTCCACCCATACCCTTTCGATTTCATTTCTAATGATTTCAAGAATTCCCAAGTCATTACTCTCAATGGACCTAAATCAGTTATTTTTTGTTGAAAGGATAATAATAAAATAATAGAAAAAATCTTATTAGCAACTTGTGCAAGAGGAGTAAGCGATTTTTTAGATTTCAATGGAATCATCCTTGACCCTTGACAGTATACGGTTACATTTGATAAAACAGGTGTCGCTACCCTTTTTATGTCGTTTATATGGCTTTGACCATCTCCATCAAAGAAGCAAACAAACTTTGGTTTTTGACTAAGTTGATTAAGGTATCTTATGCCTGCTAGACATGCTGATCCATAACCCACTTTAGTTTCTCTGATTACATCTACTCCTGCTTCTTTAGCGATTCTGAAAGTATCATCTATCGAATTATTATCAACTATTAAGATATTTTTTATAGTCTTTTTCAATTGAGGAATTAATTTGGGTAGTGAATGCTCCTCATTTCTAGCAGGAATAATTATATGAAGATTAGAAAGAGGTTTTATCACGATTTATTACCATTATTAATTTTTAGATATTTGTGGAGTTGATTGTGGAAGCATTTGTTTAAATCGTATATAAATAAGATAGGATCCGCTCCAATTACCTAGTATCATAAATATAAGTGCGACTATTGAAGATATACCTAATTCTGGAATACCTCCTAAAATATGACCGAAATTGCATCCTAATGCCAATATTGCACCTAAACCTAGAAGGAATCCTCCTCCCAAATATCGTCCAATTTCTATAAGATTTGGAATTTTTAACCTAAATTCTTTTAATTCAACAGAAGAAATAAAGGATCCTAGTATTAAACCAATTACGAATATTCCTGCCCATCCAAGGCCTTCAAGGGGTAAAAGATTAATAATTCCAAAGCTGAATTTGACAACTTCTCCAATTCCATCTGTTGTTGAAAATCCAAAATTTCTATTCGCAAGAGTGGATGAAGCACGTGCAGCTGTTCCAAGGATACCAAGAAGCGTACCAGACATAATTGGACTCCATTTAGGAAGTAGATGATTTAGTTGACTTTTTGTTTGTCTTATGTACAAAAAAATCCCTAAAAGAATTAAAATTGCAGTGAATGTCCAGATTTCCCTAGGGAAAAAGTTTTCAAGGCTTGGAACACCTTCATTATTTATCCAAATTGATTTTATCCGAATATCAGTAATTATAGAATTAAAAGGATCGATAATGCTTAATCCAATTCCAAAGGCAAAACCAATGAAAGCTAAGAATGATTTTATGGATCCTTCTCCTATTCTATAACATGTACCTCCTGCACATCCTCCAGCAAAAACTGTACCCAATCCAAAGATGAATCCTCCAATTGGTACTAAGAGAATAGAAAAAGGGATTGGATTTGACTGGAAAGAAAAATTAGGAATAAATACTAAAATTTGATAACCAATAATTTCAATTAAAACAGCAATAAGGAATACAAATGCTATTTCTTTATTATTGATTATGAGTAAATTACGAAAGGCAGTATTTGAACATACTCGACCCCTTTGGAGAACGATTCCCGTAAATATGCCAATCAAGATCGCTAATAATATATCGAATAGAAATAAAGACATTTTGACACCAATTTCTATTTTATAAATTCATTATAGGTTTCTAACAAAGCTCTTAGCTCTAATTTCAAATAATTTGATCTCAACATATATTTATTGAAACATTTTTTAAAAAACCATATTTAATTTTATGCTAAATTTCATTAAATAAGATGATGAATATGACCGAAGCTAGCATAGATCAAGCAGATTTTGGATTAGAATATGCACAGCAGAATGATGTTCAATATGCTGAAGCAAGATTAATTGATGGCACAAAAACCGTTTTTTTCCTTCAAAATGGGAATATTCTAAGTGGTTCTACTCTTCCTTGGCAAGGTATTGGTTTTCGTGTCCTAGTTAACGGAGGATTAGCTTTTGTTTCAGTTGATGATATATTCAACCGTAAGACTATCAAGAAAGCTATTGACACAGGCATTAAAATGGCGCGAACATCTAATCCAAAAGATAAAATCAATTTTGGGAGTCCAGTATCGAATGTAGCAAAATGGGGGATTCCAGTAAAAGAGAAAATTTCTGATGTAACTACTGATAGAATGCTAGACCTTCTTGTTGAGATGGATAAAGTAGCCGAAAGCCAAAATATTAGCACTAGGGCAAATATTTTCGAAGCTCAGGAATTAAATAAATATATTATTACTTCTGAGGGTACAAAAATTGATGCATCCTTATCTATGTTGAAATTCTTCGGAATATTAACAGCTAAAGGATTGTTAGACTCTGAACAGAAGATGGTTGACTTAACACGAAGTACAGGCTGGGAAGGAACTAAAACTTGGTTAAAAGAATATGAAAATTATTGTACACGTATTGCTAAAGTTGCAGCTCAATCAGACCATAAATTAACAGGAAAAACCGACTTCGTTGTAGGACCTGAGGTTGTCGGTATTATATGTCATGAGAATTGTGGACATCCATCCGAAGGAGATCGAATTAAAGGTCGTGAGGGGGCTCAGGCTGGAGAGAGTTTCTGGCGTGATTTAAAACTTAGAGAATCTCGAGTAGGATCTGAATATGTGACTATTCTTGAAGATCCTACCATTCCTGAAACAGGCGGTTATTATTTATATGATGATGAGGGTGTTAAAGCGCGAGAAAGAGTTTTGGTCAAGAAAGGGGTTATAAATGAACCCCTATTAAATCGAGAATTTGGTGTGAAATTTGGATTAGCTTCTAATGCAGCAGCTCGGGCAGCTGATTATAACCGTGAACCAATTATTCGAATGGCAAATACTTTTATGAAACCTGGCAATTTCACTCCTGAAGAATTAATAGAGGACGTGTCCTCTGGGGTCTATATGTTATCATTCACGGAATGGAATATAGATGATAGAAGATACCAATCAAAATATGTAGGCTTTGAATGTTATGAAATTAAAAAAGGAGAAATCACTGAGAAAATGATAAGAAGACCTGTCATGGAGCTTACTTCAATCGGACTTTTTTCATCCATTGATGGCGTATCGAAGGATTTAAACTTTGATTTTCCTGGAATTTGTGGCAAGAGTGACCCTGGCCAAGGAGTTCCAGTTCATGCAGGGGGTGGAATGATACGTATGCGAGGGATCAGGTTAGGATAGGTGAAAAATCATGAGTGAATCACTACATTCTTATGTTGAAAAAGCTGTGGAATTTGGGGAAAAACTAGGACTTGATGTGGTTATTGTTCGTGGATTGGAGAAAATACATAACCAGATTCGTTTTTCTCAGAATAATATTGATATTAACAAACAGTGGCATACAAATGTTCTCGAAGTCTTTCTTGTTGTTGATAAAAATTTTGTTGCGACAGGTGAATTTTCTCCTTCCAATGAAGCTTATATTAAAAATCAAATTAAATCGTTGGCAGAATTTGCTCGTAAGATGTCTCCAAGTCCGTTTTTTCAAGGAGTAGAGGAAAACACAGTTCCAAGCTATCCAGTAATAATAGAAGGTTATGATTCAACTATTGATCAATATCGTGAAAAAGCACCTGAACATATCATTGCATGTATTAATGCTGCCTGTGAAGCAGGTGCCACACGTGTAGCTGGTTCATACTTGTTTGGGGAGACATACAGCATTTTAAAGAGTTCATTGGGTCCATATGGACAGGATGAAACAACTTTTTTTAATTTAACTGTACGAGCGTTTCAAGATGAATTAGATGCTTCTGGTCAGGGTTTATCCTGTGGTCGAATCCCCAGTATGGCAGAAAAAGAACTTTTAATGGCTGCGACTCGCGCTGGAACTTTTTCCAAATTACATAAGAATGCAGTTCAGGCTAAACCGGGAATCTATGACATAGTTATGACTCCTACTGTTGCTGCTAATCTTCTTGGAATAATCCCAGATATGGCTAATCCTGTTGCAATTATGATGGGATTGAGTGCATTGGGAGACAAAATGGGCGAAAAATTAGCACCAGAATTTGTTAATGTAGATGATAACGGCTTGTTTAAGGACGGATTAGCTTCAGAACAATTTGATATTGAAGGTACACCTCATCAAAATACCCCTATAATAAAAGATGGAGTACTAGTTAATTTAATACATAATACTTCAACATCAAAAATAATGGGTGGACAAACTACAGGTAACAGTAATTTGTTGGATATTGGTATTGGAAGTAAATTTCTGGCTCCAACTCCTACAAACAGAATATTCAATAATGGAGATCATTCTTTGGAGGAACTTCTTCAAAGTGAGAATCCTACAGTTTTTGTAAGCTGTAATTGGTATACACGCTATACAAGTAGAATTTCGACTGATTATAGTACAATCCCTCGTGATGCCTCGTTTTTAGTCGAGAATGGCGAACTCGGGGTTCCTATTAAAAATTTTAGAATTAGCGATAATCTATTGCGTCAATTTGCAAATATCGATGCAATGGGAAAGGATCGTGTTCAAGTGAAATGGTGGGAAGTCGAAGTCCCTACATTTATTCCAACTATAAGGGTAAAAAATTGTCGAATTACAACAGCAACTCAATAGAAAGATGTTTTACCTTATGGAATGGGGATAATTTTTTTTTATCAACCCAAATTATGAGAATTCAAGGAAAAACACTCTTCTCCCTGAAAATAAGATGTTTTATTGATTAATATATGAGGGAGAGTCTAACAAATTTCTTCTGCAAATCTTAAAGTAGACATTTGTATAGCATCTGCTCGTATTAAGATTCGACGAATTTCTTCAATAAAAGACTCTTCTATTTCTTTTTGGATTTTCAGGTATTTTTTTCTAAATTCTTTTGAAAAATCACTCTTGTCAATTTTCCATCCTAGTTCCTCTCGAAGTTGTCCATATAATTGATATGCTTTTGTAGTTCGTTCAACCCAACGATCTATATAGTAGAAATCCTTGGTAAATACTAATACTTGAGGCACTTTTTCTCCTCCATTAACCTGAGTAATGAGAAATGGATATTTATTTTTATTAAAAATCTTCATCGAAATATTTGGACTATTTTCAGCAATTTTTGCGAGAATTGGAATATTTGTTTGAGTATCCCAACACCAAGTTGCTGCAACAACTAATAAATTGATTTGGTTCTTGTTATCAATTTGAAATTCATGCTTTTCAAATTTCCTCTCGCTTTTTCGATAATATAACATCATTCGATCTTTTTCATCAGTTGTTCCTTCTCTAACGAACTCTTCAAATGTAAGTCCTGTTTCATAGAATTCCTTGGTAATTCTTTCAATCATGGGCAATCACTTTTAGAATATAAAGGGAAGAGGTTTATGAAACTGCCTCTTTTATTTTTTCCAATAACATTCTTTCTGGTACAGCTCCTACAATATCCCATTCATCATTTACAATAGTCTTTGGAACACCCTGTACTCTGTATTTCATGGAAAGTTCTTGAAATTCAGTAGCTTCGATCATATCAGCAATAATATTTTCATTGAGCATCGCAAATTGAAATGCCGTTAATACAGCCCGTGGACAGTATGGACATGTTGGTGTTACAAATACTTGGAGATGAACAGGTTTATCAAGATTTTCTACTTCTTCTATTACAGTCGGATCAAGTTTTATACGATCTTCTTGTCCAGCTAACAGAATTGTTTCTATTAAAGTACCAAATTCATATCCTGATGGTATACCATAAAAGCGAACTAACCCTTTTCCTTTTCCTTCAACAGCAACAGCGGGATGTCGTTTTATCTTCCATTCCTGAGCTTTTTCGCTTGTTATATCACATTCACAGTGTTCAAGTTTTATTTTATCTGATTGTTTTGCCACTTGTTTTACTAATGATAGGGTTTCATTACATAATAAACAGTGACCACTCTTTGTGAACATATGTAGTGTTACTTCAGAGGTTAAGTCATTAAACATTTCTCTAACTTCATTTAAAATTTTTTCTTCAATGCGTACTACTTCTTCAGACATAATAAGTTCTCCAAGAATCTTGATTAGAATTTTGATTGTGTATTTAAAAGTATTCCTCTTTTTGAATATTACAAGAAACGTTATATAGCTTTTTTACAATATGCTAATTAGTGGTAATATGAGCTTTGAATTGACAGAAATGGACTTGAACGGTGGAGAAGATAGTCTTTTAGAATTACAGGCCAATCTTTGCCAGTCTTTAACGCATCCATTTCGATTAAAGTTACTTTATCTCCTTAAGGATGGAGAAAAGAATGTTAATACAATTCAGGAATTAACTAAGGAGCGTCAGCCTTTTATATCCCAACATTTAAAGGTTTTAAGGGATAAAGGTGTTGTAAATACAAGACGCGAGCATAACGAAGTATATTATTCTTTAGCTGACCTTAAAATCCTCAAAATTTGTAGGATTGTCGAGGAAATGATCAAAGAACAGCATGTGATCGAATCAGAATAAAAGAGGTTTTTATTAATTATTTATATGATAGGTAGCTTCGTAAGATAATCTAAACGAACTTTAGTTTTACTAATATTTTGGTAATTCTCAACGAAGTTCTTTTATTATAAATAAATTCATGGGATATGAATTGCAATTTAGCTGTCCATCATTTCAATGGTGTGTTATGTACGAATGACAACGTATAAAATATTAATGGGTGCTTTATGGACTGAATTTGATGAAGATAAAGGTGCTGTTCCCATTGCTTGGACACCAGAGACTTTATCTGACGAAATTATGTTTTCTGTTTCACTGAGAGGAATGTCTGTCTTTGCCAGTCGACCCACTAATATTTCCTACTCGAAAATGCTTGCTACAATTCCTTTTCCAGAATATGAGATGTTTTCTGTTTCAACTGTTTTGTATGAAGTCTCAGAAAAAAATCGAGGAGGTCAGATGATTAATCTTATTTCATTATTAATACCTTCGTTTCTTATGGAAAGTGCTTGGATTGACTTAAGACAGATCCAAGGAATCTTTCAACGCTTTTTTGAGGCTTATGGAGGAGAACCAGTTTTTAATAAGCGAGGAGTACTTGGAGATATTACTGAGGCAGCGGATGGGCTTCTTCTTGAGAAAATAAATGTTAACATGGCTGGTGAAAAAGTTCGTGGAGTTGTGGATAATTATCTTCAGTCTTATCACGTAAATGTGCTCAGTAAAGAAGAACAAAAGCTACTAGAAGTCAGATTGAAAACTTTAATTCTATTATTAAACAATATTCTCGAAGCAGGGGATCACGATCGCATCCAGAAGGTTCTTTCCCGTATTAATTATATCCTTGAAAATGAACTCTCAGAAGAACTGGTTGGTATGTATCGTAAAACTTTGACTCAATTAATTGACGCTTAATAGTGTAGGATAAGGAAGGGTTATCTCTTTTTTCTCCAGATTGTCATCCCAATTCCAATAATAAGATATGTAAATAGTGAAATTGTAAGAGAAATCTTAGAGGGAGTAGTAAGTGTTTTGGTATCTGAAGAATCATTAATTTCTGCTTGACTTATCACTTGTAGTTCATATTCAACATTCTTATCTGAAACTGGTATATTACTTGCGAAATCACCTAAACCACCATCTAGATGACTAACAGTAAGAAGAATGCGAGAGAATCCTTCTTCAGTTTGGTTTAATGTAATGAAAAAGCCCTCAGAAATATTAGTAGGATCAAAATAATATGATTCAAGATCAAATTCTGAGTATGTAAAGTTAAAGATTGTTTCTTTAATAATATTGACTCCAAAAGGATGATCATGAGATCCACTGGGAACGTTAAATGAAATATTGATTTGATTAGGATCAGGGAAATCACGGAAATTGTAAATTTTGGTTGCCCAAGGATCGATTTGATTTACTTCTTCATATGGATATTTTTTTGCGAATCCTCCAGTCTCTGGGAACGAATAATAGTCTGGCATGCAATTGAATGAATTATATGAATATTCACGAATATCACCATAATAACGAGAATCAATAGAACTAGCTATGATCCAATTCATATATAATTGTTCAAAAGTTAAGGAGGGAGAGTACTGACTTACTACAGCCATTATGGCTGCAGAACTATGCAAATTTACCCCACCTGAAGAGGCACGATATATTGCGGAAAGATTAGCTGAACCATATTGATCATAGAGATAAGCAATAAAAGTTTGAGATGCTTGATAGTTGTTCCCAGGAATTTCATAATCCCAATAGAGTAATGAAGTTCCCCGCGGATAATACAAGCTAAAAGAATGATTGTACCCATAAGCTAGACTTAATAAGATTTCAGAGAACCGCGAACATCCTTCATCAAACCAACGCATTTCATTTGAATCCAATCCATAATGAACTAGATGCTGGATTTCGTGAATTAGTGTATCGTCACTGATACCTAGTTCTGCATCAATAAATACTATTTCTCCGTAATTCCAATAATCAGATGAAGAAAAATATCCTCCTACTCCACCTGAAATTCTAGTCAGAAGAATTACAATTTTTCCATTATTGTCTCTATCTGTTGGAGGGGCAAAATTTGAATCCATAATAGGGATCATTATATCATCTATAATTCTCCCAATTTCAGTTAAATTGGCCCCAACAATAATTGCATTATCAACAAATATATAAGATTCTCTATTGATAGCTTTGCATGTTGCTGTAACATATTTGTTTTCATTATTAACAAAATCCCAAACCCCAAAAATGTCTTCTTCTTCTAATGTATAAACATTACTCTGAAGATTTTTAATATTTGTTGATAAAAGATATGTAGGTAGATATGAAATTTCATTCTCGGCTTGAACTATCTTTATTGCAAAATTAAAATTTAAAAAAGGTAGAAAAATTGATAAGAGGAAAATAAAAATCAACAGGATATTCTTAATTATAGAATTATATTTAAATTTCATTATACTGCCCAACTTTCAAGAGAAATAAATAATAATAATGAATGTACTTAGTAAAATCTCGTAAAACATGATTATAAAGATGTTCTGATGTAAAAGTCCATAGGTAAGAATTTGTGTCCATTGTTCTTGTCTTGAAAAAGGAATAAGGAATACTTGAATGAATTTATGGCTGAATAAGAAAAATTGAAAAAAAGTTAAAAAAAAGAGAGGAGGGTTTAGATAGCCCTTTTAATGACACCAGGGCCTTGTTCTTGATACTCTTTTCGGGATACCCATAGACGCTGGAAAGTTTTCAATGACGAAAGAATTGATCCACCGATCCAAACCGAATATCGTCGTTCAGGAGGAGCAACAATTCTTATCTCTACATTTTCAGGAACTAACTCTGTTAATTCTTTGTGTAATCTTTCCTTTAAACCTGGGAACATTGTACTTCCACCAGAGAGGACGATATTCTGATAGAGCTCTTTACGAAGGTCAATATCGCATAATTGAACTGATTTATAGATTGCTTCATCCAAAGGAGTTTCTTCTTTCCCGATTGCACTGGGATTGAAGAAAGCTTCAGGGGCAAGGAAACGTTCTGGACCAATGGTAAGAGTTTCACCATCAGGGAGTGTGTATTGCTTTTCCATACCAGAGACTTTTTCAGCTAATTTCAATTCTTTTTCTGGATCTAGAGCAACATAACATAGTCTTTCTTTAATATCACGAACGATTTCTCGTTCTGCAGAAGACGTTAATGCACGCCCACGGGTGCGAAGTAATCTTCGCAGATACTCTGTAATGTCCCGTCCAGCTATATCAATACGACTGATAGCATGGGAAATTGCGAATCCTTCATAAATAGGAACGATATGAATGACACCATCACCAGCATCAATAACTAATCCCGTTGTTCGACCAGAGGCATAGAGAGAGAGAACTGCTTGCATTGAGACATACATTGCGGGGACATTGAAAGTTTCGAACAGGATTTCTGCCATTTTTTCACGGTTTTTTCCTGGGTTAAGAGGAGCTTCTGTTAGAAGTATTGGATGTTCACTTGGATTTACTCGTAAATCATTGTGGAAGGTGTAATGCCAAATTTTTTCCATAGCATCCCAATCTGTGACGACTCCGTGAACAATGGGATAGATGAGCTTAAGTACACCCCGCAGGTTCATTGCTTCTTCACCTACGTAATACTCACGAACGTAATGATCTACGTCAGACATAATTGATTGGTATTTTGGATAACCAATCAAGGTAGGGAAGACAGAACGTGGTTGATCTTCGCCTGCATATCCATTCTTACTCAGTCCAGTACCATTATCGATAACAAGGGGTTTTCCGGTAATTCCTTCTGCTACTGACATTTTTTTCTCACTTATTTGATATTTTTATTAGGCTGTTTAAAATTCTGAAATATGCTTATTTATTTAAATAAACTTCAGATATCGTTTCGGTCAATTTAACGAAATAATATCTGAGAAGTTCCTAGAGCCTTATTGCAAGTAGCACATTCTTCAGTTATTTTATAAACATATCCTTTTGATTGAAAATTGTCTTTAAAGTATAATTTTGGCAGTAAATCCCGACAAAATAGGTCTTGCTGAAGTTTAAGAGGCGCGTTTAAAAGTCTTAAATTAGAGATTTTGAGAATATGTTAATGAATATAAAGCGAAGAGCAGCGATAAAAATGTGAAAAAGTTCTTCCACTTAAACCCCAATATAATCAATCTTTTATTCATTCAGACCATTTTTATAGAGTTAGGAGTAATTAATATAATTTTTTAGAACTATTTTTTTAGTTAATTTTAAGGGGAAGTTCTTATTCAAAAAAAAGATATTAATAGAATATTATTACCTTGAATAAATAAAAAATAATAATTAAAGCAATAATTAAAAGATTAGAACTTAGTAAATTTCTATCCAAGGTGCTATCTCTTTCTGGTATTCTTAACATCTTTTCAGAATAAAAAAATATTTAAAATCGAATATGAGTTCTCTAAGAGTATATCTTATCCATAATTTTAATTAAAAATTTAATAAACAGTCAATTAAGAAAAAAAAAAGAGAGGTATTTAATTGTCAACAGATAAACGCAATCGCTTTGATCTTAGTGATGGGTTCGGAAAAGAGGATATTTCTGCTATATTCGGTGGAATTTGGTCACTAATTACTTTTATCTTTAAGGTTATCTTCTATCCGTATGTATGGATCTTTCGTATGTTCGGACGTAGTATCCGATTTATAAGAAGTAAGAAAGATCCTAGTTTAGCTCTTGAACTTGATGAACGAAATTTTATGGAAACTATTCCAGGATTTTTCATCCTTTCTGGGTTTTTTGGTGGAATATTATTTGGAATTCTAGTTTTCCTATCCGATCAGGAGGGAATCAGATCTTTTTTCGATAATATTGAATTAACCTCAATAATTGCACTTATTGGAGATATTCTAGGATTTTTCTTAGAGATCATTCTTTGGATTATAGGAATTGACGCAAGGGATGCTCAAGGAAACGTAATATTAGACAGATTTGGACTTCTTGATTTATTTTTCGATGTAATATTTGCAGGAATTTCCTGGTTCATAAAACAGATTTTTGATGATCCTTTGATGCTTTTCATTGGAATAGGTATTATTGGATTTATGTTAGCAATAATTTGGATAATTATTTCAGAAACTGGGGTATTAGGAACAATTTTCTCTAAAGCATTGAATTTCATCAAATATCTCATTAAAATTCCACGTCAATTGTATAATGCATTAAATCAAATCTACAACCGATTTAATGACCTTTTAGGTGGTCTAATTATTGGACATGAGCGTTTAAATGCAAGAAATTTAGGTTTTCACAAAAAGGTTCTTTCAATGACTCTTGGTCTAGGAGTCTGGGTATTCTTTGCAGGAATCTTTGTATTAATAACTGAAGCTGGTGATCAACTTCAAGGTCCTCTCGGAATCGGATTTATTTTTACTATCTTACTTATGTTTGGTATTGGAGTAGGAATTGTAGGTACATTCTTTATAGTTCGTATTTTAGACCTTGTTTCACGGAAAAAATATATTTCTGGAAAGGAAACGGTTTCTTAAGCTAATTTTTTTCCTTTCCTTCGATTTTTTGCAAGATATTCCTTTATCATTCAAATCTAATATTTTTTTTATCAATCTATTTTATAGCATAATATTGATTATTTACTTTGTTAATCTTCCTCTATCGATGTAGAATGGTTCTTCATCAATTTGAAGTCAATTTTCCAAAAATAAACAAAAAATTGTTTGTTAGAAATTCCATTGAAATTATTAGAGATGTTATACTTAGAGATAATTGAAAAATTAGCCTTGATGCTTGGATGCACGGTGACTATGGGTCAATTCAAATTGGGATATGTAATTCTATTAATAAAAGTTAAATATAACACTTTAAGTTGCTAAATTGGTTCATATAAGTATTACTGGATTAAAAAGATTAAAAGAATAATTATTTAGAGGGTTATATTTGAACGAGTCACAAATTGGAAATGATCAAGAAAAAGGGATGAATTCCTTTGGTAATTTTCTTATAATCCTTCTTTTGATGATTGTGTTCTTTATTGCTTCTGCTTATGGTGTCCAACGCACAATTCTCTCCGCGTTTACGAAACAAACTCTTCCTGTTGCCGAATGGTTCACTGGATGGGGTTGGATTAGCATTGCGTTTACTCTTTCAAGTTTTGGATTATTTAAGGGTACAGCAGGTATATTCTCCGGAGAAATTACAAATAAACTTGGACTCAATAAAGTAGTAATCCTTGGTACTAGCTGTTTTGCTTTAGGTTCTATTATTTTATTATTAACCCAAGGACGTTTTATCATAATTAGCCTCGGTAATTCCTTTTTAGGAACAGGTGAGGGTATTCTTTATGCTGCTGCAATGACTTATCTAACTGAAATTAGCAAACCATCACGAAGAGCTCAATGGCTTGGAATAATGGAACTCTCTGTATATGGTGGATATTCCTTTGGTGCTTTAACCTCTGGTACAATTTCTATGATATCAGGATCAACTGGTGCTTCATTCATATTTTCTGCATTAATTTCTCTACTTGCTGTGGGTTTTGCATTATTGACAATCAAACCAATAACAAAAAGTAGTACTCAAGTTGAATTTGAAAAGCTTAGAACTCCTATTGAGGATTTTCAACCTTCTAGAAGTATTGGATCCTTAATTCAAAAACCAACTGTGTTTGTAACGCTATTAACAGGTCACACAAGTAAAATGGTAGACAGTATTATAGTTTTGTACTTGCCATTAATCCTCAATAGTTCATACTATGGCTATGGGTTATCACTTGAAGAAACAGGGGTGATTACTGCAAGCTTTACATTTTTTTGGGCAATTACAATGCCATTAGCTGGTCGGATTAGTGATAAGATTGGACGGAAAACTCCAGTAATTTTTGGTCTCATTCTTCAAGCTCTCCTTTTAATTATCTTCTCATTAGCTAATTTTCCTTCAATTTTCCTATTATTCAATATTGCATTAGCTGGATTTGCAATTGGGCTTTATTACCCTATTTTACCCACAATATCTGCAGATATTGCATCTGATGTGGATAAACCCAGACTAATTGGTCTTTATAGATCTTTTAAAGACTTAGGTTATTTCACGGGGCCGATTTTTGCGGGGTTTGTTGCCCAATTATGGTTTGATGAAGGTTTAAGCTTGAATATAGTAATAAGAATTCCAATATTAGTTTCTGGGGTAATTTTATTCATTTGTGGTTTTATAATTATTCTAGCTCGGGAAACACATCCTGGTTGGTCACAGTTTCGATCTAGTCTTGAACATGCTGAATTAGTTGAAGAATGTATAGTTCAATCAACGAATGGTTTGTTGGTATATTTAGAACAACTGGTTGAAAGTGATGAAGATTATCAATACCGACTAATTCGTTATTCACAGAAAGCTAAAGAATTAGAAATTATAGCTGATCGTAAATTACAAGAAATTGTTGTAGAAACTTATAAAACTTTACATAAGACACCTGATTCTGAAAATTTTCTACGAATTGCTCGTCGACTTGATCGTGTTGGTGGATTGACCTTAGGAGCATTATTTCGGATTCAAATGCTATCAATTAATGATATTCCCCCTTTAATTCAAGAAAAACTTCATAATGCAGCAATTGCTTTACGTTCAATGGTTCGATCAACAGTTGATGTTTTGAAAGTTTTGGAAATAAAAATAGATGCAGTTGAAGGGATCTATCACACAGTTCAGGCAAGAGAACATGACCTTGACTTATTGTATCAAGCTATGAATCGACAACTGTATATTTCAGCAACTCAAATGCATTTTGGTGTTTTTTCTGCTATTAAGGATGTAGTAAATATGATCGAACAAGCTGCAGATTCAGCAGAAGATGCTGCCGAGGTAATAAATATTTTAAGTATAAAATATCATGCATAAAGTAATGTTAATTTGGATATTGGTTATTCAATCTTATTTATCGGTGTAAAAGATAGTGATAAGGAGTATTGAATTTATTCTCTTAGATCTAGACTATGAGATGAACAAAGAAGATGGAATTCAAATTCCTCTCCTTCGTTTATGGGGACGTTCGGCAGAACGCACAGTTGAGGTTCGTATCCTAGATTTTTTTCCATATTTTTACGTTGAAGCTACAATTGAGCAAGTCAAATCAATATTAAAGAAAAATAACCTGATAACTTCTAATTGGATTTTAAAATTAGAAAAATGTATAAAAAGGCAATATTTTGGAGGAGTACAAAAGAACCTTATAAAAGTGGTAGGTAGAGTCCCATATTTAGTACCAAAAATACGAAATCTATTTCTTCAATCAGGTATTCCTATTTATGAAGCTGATATCCCATTTACTAAAAGACTCCTAATAGATCGTGGATTAAAAGCCCTTCACACTATTAAGGCTTCTGGAACTATTCTTAGGGAGACAAAAGAGGACATAATCGTTCTAGCATCAATCAACGATATTTCTCAATTAAATATATCATCTAATTATCAACCTCTTGTAATGGCATTTGATATTGAAGTTGCTGAAGAGGGCGAAACAATAACAGAGCTATTTGCAGCAAAAAATCGAAGAGTAACTGCTATTTCACTGGCTTGGGGGTATATTGGAACAGCTGACATACAGACCTATGTAATAATTCTTGAGGCTGATTCAGATTTAGAGGAATTGAAGTTATTAACAACATTTCAACAAAAAATTTTAAAAATTCGTCCTGACGTTATAGTATCATTTAATGGGACAAATTTTGATATACCATACTTAAAAGCCCGGTTTCAAAAATATAATCTAAATTTTGGCAAGCTCGCTATATTCGATGATCTTCAGGCTGATATTTTAAAATCAAACATTCCAGTTGATAGTTATCGTTTAAAGGGAAGAGCATTAGTAGATCTCTTACCCAAGACGTGGGGAATTCATCCCATCAGCGGTAAAAAAACATTAAATTCTATTGCTAAACATGTTTTAGGAGAAAGTAAAGTTGAAACAGATATGAGATTGGGGGAATTATGGCGAGAGGCAATTAAAGGAGATAAAGAGAAATACCAGGTGTTTTACAATTATTCATTAACAGATTCATTACTAACTTTCCGTTTGACTTCTGAGCTTGGGATTGCAGACCTAATAGAGTTATGTCGTCTCTCTGGATACCCTCTGCCTGAAGGTCTTCTTTCAACACATCGAAATATTGGAGAACTTGAATTAATGCGAATTTTATACACAAGAAACATGTTAATTCCTAATGTACCTGATTCTTCTGAATTAAAAATAAGGACTGAGCTAAAGAAGAAACATCCACATTTAGGAGGGTGGGTCTTAGATCCTGAAGTTGATGAAGCTCTTTGTGTTGCTATTTTCGACTTTCTTTCGCTTTATCCAAATATTGTAAGACAACACAATATTTCTGGTGAAACCCTAATTCCCAATAGCGAAAAATTATCTCCTATAGAGAGATTCAAACAGCTTCCTCGTTATGGGGCACTCGCTGAATTAATGGATCGTGTTTTGAAGACAAGATATCAACTTATTAATAATATAAATTTATTAAAGAATAATAAAACGAAATTTAATCAGAAAGAGATACAATTACAGCAAAAACAACAGCGATCTCTTAAATTAATGGCAAATTCAGTAATTGGAGCAGCAAACTATCCACGTGGCCGGTTTTATCATTATCTAATTTCAAATAGCATCACAGCAATAGCTCGAACCTTATTACGTGATCAACTTCAGTATTGGACCGCAGAATTTTCAGTAAATCACCCATATCAGGCTTATGTTAGATATGGTGATACAGATTCCATTTTTGTTGAATTTGAAGATGATAATCTAGATCTATCCTCTCTGTTCCGAGAAAATACAAATCGAGAGGAATTTATTCAGCTCCTTGATTCTGAGATTAAAGACTATCAAACATTTCTTTCCTCACGCTTACCAGAATTTCTAGAGCTTAAAAGAGAGGATATCGCCCTAAGAATTATTTTAAAGAAAGGAAGAAAGAAAGCTTATGCCTATTTATCTTTATTGACCAATAAAGTTGTCATCAGAGGATTTGAGGCTGTAAGATCGGATTGGTCGCCTTTAGCTCGAAAAACTCAACGTTTGCTTCTTGAAACGCTACTCCGTGACTTTTCTGATCAAAGACTACTTAATGCTAGACGACTTATTTTAAAAGTTTGTTTTAAAATTTTAAATGATCCTCAAGAGCGTTTAATTCCTGAATTAACGATCCTTGGCCCTGTTAAAAGATCACCCAAGAGCTATAGATCAGTTACACAAGCTACTGGTGCTTTCTTACATTATTGTGAAATTAATAAGCTTGACCCAGAAGAAGAATATAAAAAATGGGATGGATTCCCCTATATCATTACTGAACATTCTGAAAACGTTCCACAATATCAACGAGCTTTTCATCCCGATTTTGTTCAAAAGAATAAAGAGAAAATTGATAGAAATCATTATATTAGAGAGATATTAGGTGCTAGTAATAGATTCGGGATTGATATTAGTGAAGCCGAAGTGAAAAGTAATGCATTAATAATTCCATTGACTAATTTCCTGTAATATTAATTCTTATTCTTTAATTGTTTTTAGAAATGATTTTTAGCTAATATTTCATCTAAAGAATAATTCTTATGAAATTCTTAGAGAACTTTTCCAATATTTCTTCTTTCTTCTACTTTTTAGAACATCAAACATTTAGTGTTCTAATGCTTGGTATAATAAAATCAAAATGAATTATTTTTTTATAAGTTAGCTTACCAAAAGCGTGAGGAATATGAAATTAAAATTAAATTGGATAATTATTTTGGCTTTATTGTCACTTAGTTTGATTCAAACAACTGGTATTATTGGACAATCCGAAATTTATCAAAATCATAAAGATCAATTTGAATCCAATGAAGTTTATAACTTTGAGGATTCAGAGATCCATCCTATAGATGAAAATTCGTTAGCAAAGGAATCATCTGTATATCGTTTAGGGCCTATTGTTGAAAATAACTATACATCAAATTACCTTCCAACAACTAAGGTTAATGATGAAAATGATCAATTAATTGTTAACATTGATCTTGAAAAATCAGTTGTTGTACCAAATGATCCGGTTAATTATCTTCTACAAACGACTCAAGGGACAACTCCTGTTTCAGTTAATCTTATTGTTGAGATCATTCAAGGTGAATATTGGGATTGGTACTATTCTTATTATTATAATTATGATGATTATTCCTCACGTATTATTGAAACACATTATATTACGACCAATCTTCAAGGAATATGGAGTTCTACCTTTATTTCATCTCAGACTGGACGATTTACAATTGTTGTTCGTTCTCAATCCAATTCATTTTTGACATCTCGTGCTTTTTCTGTTTCCAGCATTGGAATCTTCTGGAGAGCTCCTTACCAGTTTGTTGAAGGAGAAATGTATTATTCTGTTGCATATATATTAGACATTGCAGACTTTTCCCCTCTGTCTGGTGTTGAAGTTGAATTAACAGGTAATCGATATTTCTATAATCCAAACACTTCAAAGTATGAATATGTAGAAGAAAAAGTTTTTTCTGGGATTACAGATGTTCGTGGGATTATAGAACCTAAATTTGTTCCTTCAACATTCCTATCTCAGAATTATTGGATGATGTTGAACTTTTCTGCAAGCTATCAAGGGGAAACAACTTTCATCTCTCGTGATATTTATCGAGGAGGTTATATGTGGACATGGGATGGTTATTGGGAGTATCAACCCTATGAGTTTGTAATAACTACAGATAAGCCTATTTATTTCCCTGGTGAATCCATTAAAGTTAGATTTTTAATCTGGAAAAATGATTATTACAAAGTTACTAAAGATCCTCTTGAAACTGAATTTGAAATTGAGATTACTTCACCTAGTCAACATATTTTGCTCCATAAAAAAGTTTCCTCAAATAAATATGGTATAACTACACTATCATTTGCGCTTGATGTTGAGAGTGAACTAGGACTATACACCTTAATTGCTAAAAAAGATAATGCAATAGGTTCTTTACAAATTCGTGTTGATAAATATGAAAAACCTGCTTTTAGAGTTTTAATAGGACTGGATAAAGAATATGTAGTTCCAGGTCAGACTATTACAGGGAATATTTCTGCTCAGTACTATTTCGGGCGTCCCGTATCAGGTGGAACAATTAATCTTATAATTGGAAACTTAGGAACATTACAAGGCACAACAGATATAGAAGGATATTGGAAATTTAAGTATACGCTCCCAAAAACCTTAAGTTCTGAATTAGATTCAATTCCTATCAATGTTACTGTTACAGATACAGTAGGGAGGAAAGTGTCAGGAACTGCAACGATAATTGTTACCAACCAGGTGTATACATGGGCTTATGTTAATCCTTGGTTCCCAAGAATTAATGAGAACATAAGTGTTTATCTAGGAGCCTACCAATTTACTTCACATGATTTTTACTGGGCTAGCTGGACTCCACTTGCTGATGCTTCCATTAAAATGATACTTTTTGGGATTTTATCAGACAATCAAAATGCTTCAGTGATGACTTTAACAGGTCGTACTGATAGTTCAGGACAAGGAATAATTACTTTCCAAATTCCACAAAGTATAACTAAATTCTTTACACGTTATGTGGGATTAATCGAAGTTGATGCTGAAGATGGACGAAAGGGAACGACGACTATTTATTTCACACTTGATCGTAATATTGTGGCCACTTCATTAAATTCTAATAATTTTGATCCAGGAGAAGTTGTTGAGTTATCTCTTAAAGTGATTAATGGAGTTGATCAAGGAGCGATTAGTGGAAATGTCAAAATTAGGATATACGATGCAGATTATGAATTAATTGGTATGACAACAAGGTTAATTTCAAAGAGTGGAGAAACAATCAACATTAAATTATCCTCATATGCTCCAACAGGAAAATACAACATTCGTATTTATCTAGAAACAAAATTTGATACATATTGGGGCTTTTGGCAATATTATCGTTATGTAAAAACAGTGGAATTTACAGTAGGTTCCATTTACAGTTTAAATCTCACAACAGATAAATCAAATTATTCCTTAGGGGATAAAATGACTTTAACTGGAGAATTGAGTCAATCTCTTTCAACCCCATTAATGATTCAATTTGTTAAACGGGGTATTGTCAATACTTATTTCATCTCATTAAATGGAGCTCTGACATTTAATATTTATATATCTGATCTTGGTCCACTTGCTCCGAAATTTTGGGTAGATGCATTCGGGGTTAGTTCAAATGGATTACTTATAACCTCTAATATAGAGGTGAAGGTTGATTCAAATCTAATTGTAGATATAAATTCTTCAAAACAAATTTATGAGCCTGGGGACTCTGCTCAAATTACTATTTCAGTGAAAGACTCTGTAGGGAATCCGATAACAAGTATACTTGCAGTATCTTTTGTAGATAGTTCTGTATATGGTGTAGAGGCAGATCCAGAAAGTGAACTTACACATTTTGAGCAAGAAGAATATTGGCCTGCTGTTTGGACTGTTGTCTCTTGGAAAAATCTCCAGCAAAATTGGTGGTTCTGGTGGTATGAGGATTATAATATTCTTGGAATTCGAGGTGGATATTGGTATGGTGGTCCTGAATATACAGATATTGATTATATGATGCCACCAACTAGTTCTGATGAAAAAACTCAGGATCAAGAAACTCCAAAAACACGAAAAGAAATTCGTGATAATCTACCAGAAAATGCTTACTGGAAACCTCAGATAGTTTTAATTAGTGGTCAATGGTCGGAAACAATTACTCTCCCTGATAATATTGGAGAATGGACTGTCCGAGTCATAGCTACAACTCAATCTGGAAACGGTCAATTAGCGAAATATACATTTAACACATTTTTGCCATTTTTCGTTGAAATTGATAAAGACCCATATGTCCTTCAGGATGATATTTTCGTTATTAGAGGTATAGTCTATAATTATCTAGATGAGCTCCTTGATATTAATCTCAAAATAGAGGTGGGAGAAGGAATAATTGTTTTAAGTAAGGATAGACAACTTTTAAGGCTTCCTGGGGGTTTTCTTGGATCTATTGGATGGGCTTGTCTTGCAAATGAACCAGGTTATCATAATGTCACTATATCAGCTGAAACAACGACTTTGGATGGCATTTTGCATTTTGATGCTATACGAAAGTCTCATGAAGTAACACCAAATGGAGTTCAAGAAATTGTACAACAAAGTGGATTCATTTCTTCTTCTCCTGTCTTTTTTTATTCAAAATATGAAGAAACAATTTCCTCAAAAGAATTCCTTCAACTTGATCTTGGACTTGGTTCCATTGCTCTCTCTTCATGGGAGAGGTTAATTGGATACCCATATGGATGTACGGAACAAACGATCTCACGATTAATTCCTAATGCACTTATATTACAATATTTAAGAGAAGCTGGATCATTAACAAATGATACTGAAGAGCTTATTAATGATATGATTTTATCTGGAATTTCTCGTCTCTATAGCCAGCAGCATTCTGATGGTGGATGGGGTTGGTGGCATGATGATACTTCACGAATTTATATGACCAGTATCGTTCTTTATGGATTAGGAGTTGTAAATAATTCAGATTTTCATTTGGACTTAACTGTTATTAAAGCAGCACTGGAATTTCTAAAAATTCATCAAAATTATGATGGAAGCTGGACTGTAGATTCTTGGAGAAATATTGACAAGGCATCTTATACAGCTTTCGTTCTTCGTGCCTTTGTTTATTGGGATTCAATTGCTGATTATTCTACTACCATCGAAAATGGGGTTAGTTTTATCCAAAATACATGGAATCAAGGACAAATGCAATCAAATTACTTGGCAGGCCTTTATTTAACAAATATAGCGTCCACAGGTTATAGTACAACAGGATTTGAGACTCAGTTAATTACTTTCTTAAAAAACAATGTAAAAATCTCGAACGAAGGTTATTATTGGACCTATGCTACAGAAGAAAATTATTGGTGGAGATCTTTGGGTGGTGATGTTGAAGTAACTTCACTAGCCCTCGAAGCTCTAGTTAAATTGGATCTATCTGCATCAGTTTCAATTATCCGTGGTGCATTAGGTTGGATTCTTCAGTACCAAAATTGGTATGGATGGGGAAACACAGCTGATACTTCAGCAGCAATTTCAAGCATCCTCTCAATCACATCGAGTAGTATAAGCTCCAATGAAGATGTCACAGTTACTTTAGTTATAAATGGCAATGAAATTCAAAATATTGACCTTTCGATTGGAAATCAACCGAATTATTACCTTCGACTTGATGATTTATTCCAGAATGGTAATAATACTATCCAATTATTAAAGAGTGGAATTGGAAATGTTACATATTATTTCCAAGGTGTACAAATTCTTCGAAAGTTACCTATTATTACAATACCTGAAACAATAACAGCCCAATCAGGTCAGGATGTTGTAATTCCAATTTCTCTTATTCCAAGCTCTGAAAAGATATATTCTGTAGATCTAAAGCTTGTACCTATAGCTGGGGATATAGTTCCTGTTCCTAATCTACCACAAACGATTTCATTCCTTGCTCATTCAACCACTATTAACTTTAATTATAATGCTCCTTCTATTCCAGGGTTATACTTTATACCTGGATTTGATATCTCATATAGATTATCTAATCAGGATCAGGAAATATTTTCCCCTGCAATAATCTCCCGAAGATATGGGCCAGTTTTACTAGATGTCAAAGAGTTTACTGAAGGTGTGTTATCATTAAATAAAGGTTCAATACCAAAAGAAATTCCCCAAGTTTTTTTCAGTTCAAAAACAGTTAATGATACTAATGGATTGTCTATAGAGAGAGATTACTCTCAAATATCGTCCTACCAAAAGGGTGATATGGTAGTGGTCACTTTAACAATTGAAAATACTCAGGATACGCAGAATTACCTTATGCTCGAAGACTTTCTCCCATCTGGATTCCAAGTTGAACCTACAACTGTTCAATCCAGCCAAGGAATATTCAAACAAACTTCGTTTGGTGTAGTATTCTTCTTTCCAGAATTAAATAAAGGAAAGACAGTAGTTCAATATGGAATTGTGGCATACAATGTTAGACAGTCATTAGTTAAACCTGCTCGTCTTTCTAGCATGTATGACAGCTGGGAAGTCTTGAGTACTCCCACAATTTTAGGAGACACTCGTCTAAAATTGGATCCAACTACTGGAGACATTCAAAAAGATCTCCAAAATCCAACTCTTGAAGATATAATAATTTCTGAGGAATTAAAAGAGAATATTCCTATACTTTCCATTTCGATTAAAGCATTCGACAATTGGGGTATTTCAAGTGCTCGTGTCTTTATTAAACAAGATAAATGGACTGTTTCTGAATGTAATTTCCAAAATAATAAATGGAAATCTATCATTTACTCTCTAAATGAAGGAAAAAGTGAGATATACATTGAATTAATAGATAATAGCGGAAATGTATTCGTAAGTGATGAGATTACTAGATATCTTGAATTGAAGGATCTTTACATCCCTACTTTTTCAATATTGATATTATTAGCCATCTCAGCTATTATTGCAGTTTCTGTCTCGTTAATCATTCAGAAAAATAAGAAATATTAAAAATTTGGAGTACTATTCTCGGGGTTGGGAAGTAAATCCATTTTCTCGTTTAAGTTAGAAATAGCTGAAAAATGAAATTTTTAATATCTGAATTTCTCACTCTTTTTTTTCCAAGATCAAAATGATGTTTATTTGAATCCTTCAGATTTATATGGTAATTTCGTAGGTATTGATTCTAAAATTAACCTCAAATTTCAATTTTCTTTCTTTATACGGCATTAAACAAACTTTAGGGTTTTATTTTATATAAGGTGAATCTAAAAAAATTCAAGCTGAATAAATAATTTAAATTTAATTACCCTGATTTAAAAGAATTAAATAATATTTTTTTTATATTTTTAGGAAATTAAAGAAAGCTCTGGTATATTTTTTAAGATTGGAACAAATTTTAGGCTATTTAAGAAAGAATTAGTATAATTTACACTAAGTAGAATAATTAACGATATGAATATATTTGTACTCAATAAAAAAAGGATAATTGATTATTAAAATAGGATTAATTTTTTTGTATACTTCGTATAAAAAAGACATTAGATTATTAGAAATCGATTTAAATATGTAATCTGATTTTAGATCATGATATTAACGAATTTAAGAGAATGAAAATAACTGATGGTTTAAATTAAATCTTGTGATTTGAACTAAGCAATCAATGCTGCTCTGTCTCAGATACAACGGAACGTATTTTCTTTAGTTCGGTTAACATTTGTTTTCTTAAGATTGCTATTCCTGTGGCTCTATCTTCTTCACGTCGTCCTACTGTTCCAAGGGGATTTGAGGTTGGTTTCCCACTACTTGTACTAGGAAAAGAAATTTTTGGAATTGAAGGGATCTCCGGTTTTATGGGAGATAGTGAAGCAGGCTCAGATTGAGGAAGGTTGGCAGGTTCGGATTTATCAGGTACTGTGGGAAAAGAGAAGCTTATCTTTGGAGGAGTGCTGAGTTCAGGACTTTGACTTGAAATGACTGGTGCTGATTTAGAAACATGTACCTGAGGTTTCTCCTTTGGAATGTCTGGAATTTCTTCTTCTAGTTTTTTAGTTACTACTTTAGGAACAGGCTCAGTATGACGAGCGAGTTTAGCAGCTGAGATTTCTCCGAATACCTTCTCAATTGTAGGAGTTTCTGGTACTTTAAGTTCTCTAATCTCATTCAAATTTAAGCCTTGGGATATTTTTTCCAATGTTGTTGAAGTTATATAACTTTCTAGGAGAGATTCTTTTAACATTCTCTCAAAACGGAGCATAGCAACTTGAAAAGCATAAGTGATGTGAGCATATTCTTCCATAGATAAATCTTTAAGTTTTAGTGAAGCTTCAAACTTGAAAGAACGTGTTGTTTCATCTGTTTTCTTTTTGAAAAGTCTGACCACTTGAGTTGTCCTTCCTCATTGTGTTTAATGTACCATGAACCAGCTTCTACTTGAAGTTTTGCTTCCAATATTATTAAACTATTCTAACAAAATACTCCGAATATAATTTAAAAACTTGCTAAAAATAGAACCCAATTCCTGATATATTCTTTTCTTTCTAATTAGTATTAATTTATCTTTAAAATAAATGTTTTGCTTTTATTTTCGTTGATAAAATAGCTATAATCATTTAGAATTAATCATTTTTAACAATATTATTTTTTATGTTCATTAAGCAGGATTAAAAAGTAAACTAAAAAAGTTCTTAATCACTTCTTAATTCGCTTTTTTCTGTAGTGAATTTTATTATATTATTTGGATGCAAAAAACATGACGAAAGCAAGAGTTATATTAGTTGGTATCGGAAATGCCGCTTCTTCCTTTGTTCAGTCATTGAAATATTACTCTGAACATGAGACAACTGGTTTAAAATATGAACAAGTCGGTGGAATGAGAATTAATGACATTGAAGTTGTTGGTGCATTTGATGTAGTTGAAGGGAAAGTAGGGAAGGACCTTTCAGAAGCAGTTTTCGCTGAACCTAATGTAGCTCCTCGTCTGGTAGATTTTAAGAAGAAACTAGGTGTTAAAGTACTAAAAGGACCTGTTCTTGATGGAATTTCAAATCTATTAGCTGAAACTGTTCAAATTTCTTCGATTCCTGACTCAAACCTCGTAAAAGAAATTAAAGAAATTGATGCAGATATGATGGTATCATTGTTACCTTCAGGAGCAAATGAAGCAACATTTGCATATGCTAATGCTGCCATTAAATCTGATCTAGCCTTTATTGAAGCTGCACCAACTAGAATTTGTTCTGATGATCAATGGGTAAGAAAATTTAAGAAAGCAAATTTGCCAGTAGTAGGGGATGATTTACAGTCTCAACTTGGTGGTACACGAATTCACAAAGGACTATTGGAAATGCTAAATTCATTTGGGGCAAAAATTCGCAATACATATCAACTGGATGTTTCGGGTGGAAGTGAAGGAATGAATACACTTCACGACGATCGTAGAATGGAAAAACGACGAATCAAAACAGATAGCATAAAAAGAACACTACCTTATTTAACAGATAATGATATTGCATCAGGTACTACCGATTATCTTGATTTTCTTAAAAATGAAAGGACAGGATATTTTTGGATTTATGGTAGCTATTTTTTGGGTCATCCCTTTAAAATTGATATAACTATTAAAACAACTGATGGACCTAATGCTGCAGGGACGCTAGTAAATGTAATTCGAGCCACAAAAATTGCATTAAATCGTGGAATTGACGGCCCATTACTATCTGTTTCTGCTTATGGATTTAAATACCCCCCTGTATATATTGGTGAGCAAGAAGCTGTTAAAAGATTCGAAGAATTTATCTCTGGGGACAGAGCTGATTAACTGAAAATCTACAATTGTATTTGGAGCTATAGTCAATGAAAACGGTCAAGATTTTAGTTTCAGGTCGTGTGCATGGGGTGTTTTTTAGGGTTTATACCCGTGAGTATGCTCAAAAACTTTCTGATTTAACAGGATATGTAAAAAATCGACGGGACGGTCGTGTTGAAATTTTTGCTGAAGGACCTGAAGAATCACTTTTAAAATTAGCTCGTTGGGCAAAGGAGGAAGGATCACCTGCTTCTCAAATCACAGGAACAGAAGAAATTTGGGGGAATACTATTAGTAAAAGGGAATATCAGGATTTTAAAATTACTTTTTAATAACAATTCTCACAGGTCTAAATCATTATCGATTTCAGGAATCACAGTACTAGCAATTCGTTCAAAGAAATCTATTTCGTTAAAATATTCTGTGATTAAGATATTTTTATTATTTATTTCCAGAAACATTTTTTGCTTCTTAAAGATATTTTCTTCAACTATAATAAGTGTTTCATTATCATTAAAAGAAGTTTTATAGTCGTTTGATGAATCAATAAAGAATAAAGATTCCTTATCCAATATAATAAATTTCTCTTCTTCAATAATTTCAAACCCTAAAAGAAGATCCTGCATAATCCATAATGGGATGCCATAATATTTATTATTCCAATATCCAATTAGAGCTAGGTCAACTTGGGAAGCTAAATTGTCCTTTGTTGAATCATCCGAACGTAAAATGAAAGCAATTGTTGAATTTTGTAAGAATTTTTGTAAGAATGTCCATAAATATTCAATAGCTTTTTGTCGGAATATTTTACTTGGAATTTCCAATATTTGGGGGAGGGATGAGATAAAATCTGTTGAATCAAACTCCACAATCCATATTTTATGATTTAAATCTAAAAATTCTTGAATTGAATCCTGTTTGTCCTTCATCTTCATTCCTTCAATATCTCAATTTCATTCATCCCTCTCACACTCTTATTTTTAAGCACCCTAAAATTTTTGATTTCAGTGAAAATATATCCAAAATTAACTCTAAACTTTTTTCTTTTGAACCATTAAATTTTTCAAATAGGATATTTTCTTAAATATAAAATTCGGTTTGGTTTCACTCAGATATAGTAATCAAAGTAAAAACTCCTAGGGATTTCATATGAGTATTACGACACAAAGGGGCGTTCGAGTGGTTTGTGATGGTCCATGTCATTTATGTAAGAGCAAAATCCGTGAGAAAAACGTATTAACTCAAGCATTAGATATTATATACTATTGTAGGACTTGTCAACAAAAATATCTATGTAACGACGTACTTGGACGTATTAAGGGTGAATATTCCTGTCCTTCATGCGGTTCTGTTATATCAGAGATGACTGTCGAACGAGCAAATCAATTAGGACTGGCTTTTGGTTATCAA
The DNA here is from genome assembly GCF_975850365.1 of Candidatus Hodarchaeum mangrovi. Taxonomy (NCBI): domain Archaea; kingdom Promethearchaeati; phylum Candidatus Hodarchaeota; class Candidatus Hodarchaeia; order Candidatus Hodarchaeales; family Candidatus Hodarchaeaceae; genus Candidatus Hodarchaeum; species Candidatus Hodarchaeum mangrovi. Next base: position 34,927 of record NZ_CDLCQJ010000084.1, read on the forward strand.
TTAAGTCGAACATCTGTTGATAAGAGACCAGTCGAGCAAATCAAAAGAACATGGTTTTATTCAATAGGAGAAGTTATTTTAAAAAAAGATTTTGTGAATGATCTCATCGAATTAGAAGAATTGACTGTAATGAAGTTGGTAGACCTTTTGTATCATGCAGATGTCGTTTATCGACCTTCAGTTGCAATAATTGATAAAAAGCGTTTATTATGGGATCTTTTTGCACGAAAACCTGCTATAATTAGGTCAATCCATAATTCCCTAATAACACGAGCAGAGAATAGAAGAGTTGATCTTATACTTAGGGCTCTCATTGATCATGAAGCTTTTGGATGCACTTTTTTAAGCACTATCATTCCTTCACCTATTGCAGGGACCATTGATCTTATAGGAATTGATGAAAAAACAGGGGAATTAGTCTGGTTTATTGTTCAAGAAGAACGAATTGATGAACGAGTTATTAATTCTCTGTTAAACGAGTTGCTTTCACTTCCTCCTTTAGAATTCATGGGTGTAGCACGAATTATCTTGCTTACTAAAAAATGGATATGGATGGGAGCAGAGATTGCACGGAAACAGGGAAAGATTCAAACTCGATGGACTCAGCTTTCATTAGAATTATGGGAAGAGGATCCACTTTTTGTACACAAACAAATCTAATCTCTGAGAAGAAAGTCAACCCAAAGGATAGTTTACAATGAGAATATTAATGGAATATTTGATAAATTTAAATTAGATAAAGTCATTCCTTCAGTAATGGATGGTAAACATTTATTAGACATAATTCTTACAATAAAGATTAATAACATTTATTAGTACTAATTCATTATCAGTAAATAATACGGCAAGAACGACCGAAATTCTAATATATAAAGGAATAATACCAAAATCATATGAAAAGACAATGAGGTTGTATCATGAGTTTCCTTATGAAAATTGTCCTTGCAGGCGATGGGGCAGTAGGTAAAACAGCATTACGAGAACGTTATTTGGGCAAAGGATTCAGTAGTAACTACATGATGACCATAGGCGCTGATTTCGCCTTGAAAGAAGCTCAAATTAGAGAAAAAAACATTAAATTTCAAATCTGGGATCTGGCAGGTCAACCACGATTTGGTACTGTTAGGAGTGTTTATTATTACGGATGTTTGGGTGCTTTATTAATCTTTGACGTCACTCGCCCTGATACATTTACCAATTTAGAAAATTGGCTTGATGAAATCTTCAAACATAATGGAAAAGGGTTGATACCAGTCGTTCTGCTTGGTAATAAGGTTGATCTGCGTGAACAATTCCCAAATCATGTCACTGATAGTCAGGCAGAGGAATTTGCCGCCAACTTGTCAAATAAGACAGAAGCCCAGGGTTTTCCCGTTCGATATATGCCTACTTCAGCAAAAACTGGATTAAATGTGTCAGCAGCCTTTGATATGCTTGGAAATGTTTATTTAGACTATGTTGAAGCTCAACAAGCACGCTAATATTCTTTTTCTCTTTATTCTTTATTCTCTTGAATGAATAAAGAATTCTTTTTTAATATTTTAAAATTTGATATCATCAATTGAGTGAACAATCCGAGCACCTTCTAAAGTCGGGAATGTTGCTTGTCCCATTAAAAGGAGGATATACCGATCTTTAGCATATTTTGCATAACCTTTTGTAATAAAAGCGATTGTGTCAACTTCAGATTCATCCATTGCAAACCAAATAGCAATTCGATTCTTTTTTAACAAGCCACCTTTTTCTGCCATAATATCAACAGGAGAGGCCTCTGTTTCAACTGCTTTGATATTTTCTGCAATTTTATAACCTGCTTGTCTCAATCGTTTAGCTATTTCGGTCTTCAAAATTCCTGATTTTGTTTCTCCAGCTTTTCTCAGATATTTTTCAGCTTCAAATTGTTGCCCAATACGATTAAAGGCATCAGATAATTTTCTGAATACTCTAAAGAGTTGTTCATTAGGAGCAATACCTGCTTGAGATTCATAAGTTTCTAATTGGGTCATAGCCATTAATAGATGACTCAGAGCTTCTTGATCTTTTCCCATTGCGGATTTTGTATCTCCTAAAGCCTCTTGTATCTCGCCCTCAATTAATAGCAGTTCATTTTGTGATAAATCAGAAGGGGGTTGTGTTTTAAGTGCATTTAATGCATTATTAAGTATATCTGTTGCTCGTTCAACTTTTTTTTCTACTATTAATGTTTTTGCTTCCTTTAATGCATGAGCGATATCCATTTCTATTCCTCATTGTTTTTAATCAAACTAAGAAGATAAATAAGTCTTGGAGATATAGAATATCATCTAATTTGATAATTACAGTCAATAAATTCTAAATATCTAAATATACTTCGTTGAAGAAAACAGCTCTTGTTATTCCTTACGCTCAACTAAACGTGCAATTGTGGTAAGATAGGACTCAATACTCAGTTTTGGAGTTAAAGAAACCATTAAAATTCTTTCATTATCCAAACAGTACAATAACATCAAGTGGTTCTTACCTGTTACTGCTATGCTTTGTGCTTCTTGGCCTAACATACGTGTTGGTAAACTGATGGCTGAAGAAACAGCTGCTAGCTGTGCTGAGTCAATATCCAAGCTCGATAAAGAGCTTAAAGGGACTCCTGCCGTTGATAAAAGAAGAATTGAGGTAGCTTCTGGGATTGCTCGTTGAATCTTTTCTATCATTGTATCTTCAATATCAAGGGTCTTAACAATAGCATCGAGCTTTGCAGTTATTTCTCTTAGTCTTTCAATTATAATATCAATAGTAGGCCGTTTTTCAAAGGAAGATCGGGGCGGATTGATGGTTGTTATTAGAACTACATCAGAAGCTTTAGTAGCTACAATAATACAATCTTTTTGAAAAACAACATATTCTTTTACTTTGTCATTGAGAGTTGTTTCTAGAAAGTTATGTGATATAGCAAGAGCACTGGTTATAGCAGCTGGAATTATATGTAATTCTTCTTTAATCTCTTTTCCCCCTCTTTTTAAGCCATAAATAGGTGATCCATCTATTGTAGAAACTATACTTTGAGCTATACTTTCATCTTCTAGGAGTTCTGAAATTAATTTTTTTACTTCAGGAATATCTCTCAATAAAAACTCAACCTGTCAAATATTTGCTATAAATATGTAAAACTATACTTAAAAGCTATTAAAAGATGACGAAATAAAATAAGTTTAATATTTCTAAAATCAGAGAAAAAGAAAATTAAAATTCAGATATTAAAGGTAAAAGTCAAAGATAAAGAATAGAAGGAAGTTAGAATGAAGAACTAGGTTTAATTGTCTCCTTCTTCAATTATTGGGACTGGATCTCCATAATCCTCTCCACCATATAGAGTTCCAGAATATGATCCTTCTTTATATATTTTTAAAGCTTTATCGGTAGTTTCTACACATTTCATGGCATTAGTTTCCATCTCTAACATCGCTCGGATACAATCAACGTTTTCAGGAATAGGAATACTCTCCATATGGACATCATATATCATATACACATTATTATGAGAATCCATTGTTAAAGTTTCTTCCCAGATAAAAACCTCTGGTCGATCATATCTTGGACGACCCAAGTCTCTAAAATACTCCACAAGTTGAGCAGAATCAAATAATCCGTTTTTACCTTCTTCAATTAAAATTCGGGGTGTTTTTTTAAATAAATTTATAATATCTTCCCTTGATGCCTCATTTTCAAGAGTTACCTTCAGCATATGAACATGAGACAAAGTCCAACTACCTGCAATTGCGAGCGAGTGAATACGGTCGTTCATTTTCGGCATGACAGTAATAAGATCAGGGCCGTGATGAGATACTCCAAGTACGGGTGTTATCGCATTTATGGGCCCACGGTTTGTTCTAGAAGGATCTCCCGCTCTTCTAGCTAAAGCCACAAACGAATCTAATACCCCATAAGCCTGTTCTAAAGTGGAAATGATTCGTGTTAAAGCAGTAGTATTACAAGAAACTAAACGTGTCAGATTAACTCCTAAATGTGATTTGTAGTTTCCAAAAGTGCTAAAACTCCTTCCAGTAAGAGAATGTTTTTCCCCACCTTGAACTATACATTTTACTTTTGCTTTATTATACACTGGAAGATTTTTTGCAGGGACACCAGAAGGAGTACAGTCAACTACAAGATCAACTTCTTCTAATAAGTCATCGAGATAGCCAACTACTTCAAATCCTGCTTCTCTCATCCGGGGTTCAAAATCAGGAACACTACAATAAATAGGATAATTGCGTTTCTGAGCAATTTGTAATCGAACATCTGAAATTATATCTGCAACTCCAATGAGCTTCATATCAGATTGAGCAGCTACGGCATCTGCCACTCTTTTACCTATAATTCCATATCCAATGATACCAATTTTTGCATTTTTGGTCATCATTTTTCTTCTCCTTTTGATAACTCCCTAAATGCTTTTTCTCCTTCTTCGGTTAAATAAAACATTCGAACTATTGATTGACCAGCAATCTCAATATTAGTTTGTCCCAAATAATCCAATGATCTCCGAACAACAGCCATATCATGTGCAACCAATCCACATGCTTCCAACCAACCTAAACTTAGCAAGGTTTTTTCAAGAGACAAATCTGATTTTTCCATGATCTTTTCATAAGGAACTCCTCTAATAGCCTCTACTGAATGATGACCCTTGAAAAATTCTTTAGGATTACCAAGTGCTAAAATAACTCGTTGTTGATCACGATTGAGTTTGTTCATTATTTCACCAACTCTTCATAATTAATAATAGAATTTAAGATTCATAACAGTTCTTTTTTCTGTAAATTGATTAATTATTTCTAAGAATTATAATTGCTTACAATTAAAAAAATATTGGTATGGGTTTTTCATACGGGTTTTATTTAAATAGTAGAATCTATTCTTAGAGAATCCTTTGAAGAAGAGAGAAGGATAGAAAATGAATTATCATGTAATGAAATATTAAAATTTATGATATAAGCAAGATTGAATTAAAATAAAAGTTTTATAACTTTTTAAGAACTATTTGGCCTTCAGGGGTGAGTGAAAACATACGAATCAGCTTTTGCCCTGCAATCTCTACTTCTGTCTGTCCAAGATAATCGATTTTTTCTCTTACAATAGCGCATTCATGCTTGACTAGTCCAAGTGATTCTAAATAACCAAGCGATAACAGAGTTTTCTCTAAGCTCATATCAGCATCTTTCATAATTTTGTTATAAGGAATACCTGGTATACCATTGTCATTACCAGCAATAAATTGAGATGGCTTATCAAGAGCGCTTAAAATTCGTTGTTGATCATTATTTAATTGCATATGAATCACTATTCTCACTTCTTTTTTCTTTTTAAAGGGAAACATGAAAGGATATTATCGTTTGTGTCAACTTTTTTTCTTTAACTAGAGTAAATCGATTTCTTTGTTCTTAAAACAAATTATCTAAAGATTAGATAAACCCATATATTTAATATGGGTATCAGTTTTTAAGCCTTTCTACAGGTGTTTTTTTTCTCTTTTTCTTTAAATATTAGAAGATTTAATCTTGAGTGATAAGCTGAAGTTAATATTTCAAATCAGTTAATAAAAGACCTCATTTTTGCAGTAATTTCCTCAGGGGTGACTTGAGATATTTTATGATCATCTGATCTTTCTGCACCTCCGATCTGTTGAATTGGTACAATATCAATAAAGAAATGAAAATCATTGTTTGTTTGCCAAGGTAGCTGACGAAAAAGGATATTTCTATCTAAATGGAGAAAATATTCTTTTCCCCATTTCTTAATAAACTTTGTTTGTATTGTATTACTAAAAATTAATGCTGCTGCTAGAGAATCAATTTCAGAGTCATTTAGCTCATATAAAGACGCCACATGACGTTTTGGTATTATTCTTATTTCTCCATCTGCTTCAGGCGCATATACAACAACTATTAACCAATAATCATCCTCCCACAAAATTCTTTCTTTAATCTTTAAATCTTGGCATGTTTATATTCTCAGAATCTTCTAAAAGATTTACATGGACAAGAT
>NZ_CDLCQJ010000085.1:0-24759 GCF_975850365.1 Candidatus Hodarchaeum mangrovi
ATCTCATTCGTAGAGGAGACACTACCAGAGAGAAGAACCAAGATAAACAAAAATATAGTAATTAAATATTTCATCATAATTCAAATGGATAATTCTAAAGGAAATATGTAAAGACCTGTAAAATATTTGGTTTTTGCACTTATAAATTTTTATTTTAATAAAGCTATAGAAATTACTAGAGTGATGAAATTCTTAGTTAAAGATAAATTGAAATGACTAAACGAGATAAATGAATTCATTTCCCTTTTTCAAACTGAAAAATCTAAAGGAATTCATCAAAAATTGAAAATGGGAGAAATCTAAATTCTATACTATGAGCAAGAATTAAGGTAGATAAATAACTTTAAATCTAAGCGTGTAAGAGTCAGCCTATTAGACAATATTCAAGTCTAAACTTAAAATAATGAGAAAAGGTGAAAAATAAATGGGTGCATTTCAAAATGCTCGTGTACAAAAATTAATTCAGAATGCGGGTGCTTTTCGAATATCTAATAAAGCAATTCTACAAATGAACGAAATTTTAACTGATTATGGAACAAAAATTGCTAAATATGCTGTTGAAATAGCTAATCATTCTGGCAGAAAGACAGTTCAAGAATCAGACATAATATTAGCCAGTAAAAGATGAATTCTTTCTTCTTTTTTTTGTTTTTATGACTATGCATTAAATTAAACTAATTGAAAATAATTCCCTTCCTATCAATACTAATTATCTTCAAACTGATTTATATTTTAAAAAATGCCATTTATTGATAGCAAACAAAAAAGATATATACCTTCAATAAATCAAAAAGAGTTTCTAAGATAGAAGGAATTATTTTGAGTAAAGAATTTTTAATGATTATCCATAAAACTTATTTAGATATAAGAAAAAGATTATTAGGATCTTTTAAAGGTGTTTTACTAGGATTCTTTGTTATAATTTTATTTGGTTTTTCCGTTTTCTTAATAAAACCTGATTTCGATATTTTTGATAATAGAGAAATTGAGGGAGAGGAAAATGATTTTAGCAGAGGTCTTGGATCCCCTGCCCAATCCATTATAATAATTTCAATTGTACCATTTGTTATATGGATTTATTTTAAGGAATTAATTCAATATTTATTCTCATTTATTATGAATTATACTAATGAAAATACATCATTAACGATATGGAAAGAAAAAGAAATTTCAAAATTAAGTAAAAGCTATTATTTTAAAATTAAAAGTATTTTCCTAAATATTCATTGTATTGGATGCATAATTTCTGTTTGTTTAGTATTTTTACATATGTATGGGCTTTTTAGTAATCATAATGGTATTTCTTTTCTTTTTGCATGGATTGGGTTATTATCAGGAATATATATTTCCTTAACAGGTCTTATTATGCGTTTCCCTTGGAAAAAAGAAGCAAGAATTATCAGGAGATTTAAGAGAATTAGTCGAATGATTCATTTACAATTATTTATAGCAATTTTAGGGATAATTTTGATTCAAATTCATACCTCGTTTGCTGATTAAATCTGTCCTTAAATTCAAAAGATTTTTTTAAATCCTCAATGAATAAAATATCAATGAAGACAGATTCTTGAACCTTTTCCATTGATTATGTCTCAAATGAACAGAAATTTATATCAGAACTAATAAATTAGGTGTACAAGAATTGACATCACAATCCCCATTTTTTGAAATAAACCGTGAGGAATTTAATAAAGCTCTGCCATTATGTGCCGAATCAAGACATTTACAATTTACTATTGAAGCTGCTATGCATAAATCTCCTATGAGAATTTGGCTTGATAACCGAAATCATCCTACGTGTGGTTTCATGTGGGATAATGCATGGATTTGCTATTTTATTGGAAAACCTTTAAATTCAACATTTATCATTGATTCTATTGAATTCATTAAATCTGAGATAAAATCTCATAATCTAGCAAAAAATATTGCATATTTGAAAATTAGTTATTCTTCTCCAGAATGGGAAATATTTATTGAATCACAACTTCAAGAATTAGTTCCTTTAAAAGAAGAACGGGTATTTTTAGTTTTAAAAGATTTAAAAAACCCAGAATGGAGTGATATGGTTCAAAATAATTATAAAATACAAAAAATTACTCAAAAAATTCTTTCAAGTGATATTGATGGAGTAGAATCGATTAAAGATGAAATAAATCAAATGTGGGAAAATAGTAATGATTTCTTTAATTTTGGATTTGGATATTATTTACTTAAAGAAGAGGGCAATAAAAAGTCAATTGAAGGGTGGTGTACAGGAGAATATTTCAGTCATTTAGGGAATTGTGGAATAGGAATAGAAGTATTTCCCGGATACCAAAAAAGAGGCTTTGGAACAGCTTTAGGCTCTGCATTTGTACAACATGCACTTTCTATAGGAATCAAGCCGTTCTGGGAAACATCACAATTTAATGAGGCCTCAATACGAACAGCTAAAAAAATTGGTTTTTCACCTATTCAATATTTCAGTGTATACATATGTGCTTTTCAAAATATCGAAGCTCATAGAGCTAATTACTATTTTAAACTTAAAGATTATAATAATGCTGCTCGTTGGTACGAAAAAGCAGCTGTAAATAATGAAAAGAAATTATGGTATTATTACAATGCTGCATGTTCATGGGCTTTAGTAGATGAATTAGATAATGCTTTTAGAAATTTAAAAGAAATACTAAAATTGGAATTTACATTAATAGAACTGAAAAAATTTACTAGATACCTTAAAGATGAAGTAGAATTTATTAATCTTCACAAGTCCCCAAAATGGAATATCCTTCTTGAAGAAATCGAGAAAAAGGAAATTTCCTATGAAAAAGAGAAATCGAGATAAAAGGGATTAAAGTAGATAGTTCTTTTTGGTTCCATAAATTATATCTTTAGCTTCTTCTAAATGAGACTGAAAAAAAATCTCATCATATTTAGGTTCAGAAGAAGCCATAATCTGAAGAACACCTGTTGTCCGAAATCCCCAACGATTCAGGGCTGTAATTAGTTCCCGATCAATTGATGGACAAACAATGGAATAAAAAATGATTTCATCAAGAGAATAGGCATATCGTTCCCATATTTGGTTTTTTTCAAGAGAATTAATTACTCTTTTTCTTACATACTTCCAATTTTGGGTAAGTTCAAGCTTTATACGATCGATTAATAATATTAAAAGGTCAATATTACTATATATTGTCCGAAATGAGGAAATAACAGCAATAGGATAACATGGAGTATTTTTTTCATCGTGATAGACTTCTAACTCATCTTGACTAAAACTAAAGGGAACTAAAATATAATAACCCCGTATAATAACTATAATTTCACTTGTTTCTGGATCCTCACCCCAAAGAGTGAAAAGACGCGCACTTTTAGGATCAATATCAGGTATATCAGTAGCCCAACTTTGAATATTGGTAAAATCAAGATGGATTGGTCCTAAATCGGCAAGAACTGTTGCAGCATCGACACTTTTCGTTTGATAATATCTATCGATAACCGATTTAAGCTCAAATCGAACAAGACGATCCCTTTCAATGGAATGCTGACGCCCATCATAAAACCGTAGATTTTTAATTGTTTCCGTACTCATAGGCTTCAACCCCAAAATATTTAATTTTAAATTAATCGATTCCAATTGATGAAAATACTTCTAAGTGCTGATTTCCACGGAGATTTTACACGACTTTTTCAGATTGCCAAGAATGCGGATATTTGCCTCTGTACTGGTGATATATTTGATTATCATCAATATCCAAAAAATTTTTCCTTTCCTATACCTTTTTATAGTATTAGAGGTAATAAAGAGATTTGGGGGGCCAATAACTTGGAAAGCAGATTGCATTCTTATAATAATTTCCATTGGTTACAAGAGTCTTATGATGAATTAATCGAATTAACTGGAATGTCTTTATTAGGAATTAATCACAATGAAACAAATAAATTGCCTTCAAAAGAATATGATATGGTAATCTCTCATCAACCTGCGTACGGGTTTGCTGATCAATGTAGTGATTCTTTCCATATAAAAATGATTAAGAATTGCGGAAGCAAAAATATTCGAAGATTAATAGATGAAAATCCTCCCAAGCTTTTTATTGCAGGTCATGTGCACTATTTTCAACACCAAATAACTGATACGACAATATTTTATACTCTCGGACCAGCATTGACAAATCCTGTTTTAATACTTGATAAAAACAAGATAAAATTGTTTAATTATTAATTATGGTTGGTTTTTAAGGTCACGATAATATTTAAGAATTTCATCTATTGTATCTTTTCCACCAAAACCGAGAAGGAAACCAATAAAAAGCCCAATTAGGGGATCCGTTAGTTGTAACCATGTACTAATAATCAATCCGAGGATAATAGCTAAAACAGCTGAAACAGCGAATTTCGCTTCGAACTCTAACTTTTCTTGCTTAATTTTAGTTTTACGTAGATATTGAGAAAGAAATCCTCCAACTGCTCCTATAACTGATCCAATAATAATTGATAATTCAAATTCCATACTTTTTCACCATTTTATGATGCATATTTAGAGATTTATGACAAATTCATCCTTTTTTAAAAGAAATTTATTTCTAGGAGAAGCTTTTTATCCTCCTTAATAAGATCCTCAGTAAGATATGCGAAGTATACGTATTAAAATTACAATTTTTTATTAAAAACAAGTTCTAACGTATGTTCTATTCCAAATTCAGGAGAGGTTCTAATTGATCTTTGAACGTTTAATAAAGAAAGTCCTAAGGGTATAAAAATTTTACATATTTCCTTCTCTGAGTATCCTCGAGAATACATTATTTTACCCATAATATTAACAATAGTTTTTGTATCTAGATCCTCTTCAGGCTCAAATGGTTCATTCAAAGATAGATAGAAAAAACCTTAATGTTGTAAGGAATGTACAATTCTTTTTGCTGCAGTATTGAATCGTGAGGTGTCAAATAGAACCATTGAATACTATGTTAAAACGCCTCCAAATTTGGCTTCAAAATTCATTTCCAACCTAGATAATTCCGAAATTCTGCATTTGGAACATTCTATCTAGCAATTTGAATCATACAGGAAGATATATCAATTCCAATAACAGAAAAGTTACTATCGACAAGAACTTTAGCAAAATGAATTCCAGTACCTAAACCAATACCTAGAACTCGACATTTTGGTTTCAATTGGCCATAAAAATAGTCAAAAGTTTTAGTAAGTTTACTATGTCCACTTGTAGCATAATGATCTGCAACACGATTCCATGCGATTCGATTTAATTCCACAATATCTTGTTTCATGATAATAAACTTAATCAGAATCAATCAAAATGCTAGTTACCAGGTAGAAACTACTTTTTTTAGATTGTCAATATTCAAATAATCAGTTGTAAATGCTTTTTGCTGCATTTTTTTCGATAAATAATGGTCATAGCGTTCTAATAGAAACTTCTCATTTGAATCAATAAGGTCTTTAGGGGAATTAACTGATTTTACAATGTTTTTGAGAAGCTCTGTTAATTCAGAAGGATTATTGATATCCTCAGAATCAAAGGTTATGAAATAAGGTTCAGGATCAATTCTGGGAGGTGGACGAACATGAGAAATACCATAATCCTTTCCAATAAATCGCAATATACGATGTAAAGTTTGGTACTCTATAGTCCCGACCCAAGGAAATAAAGCAAACCGCTTTCCAGACAATTTGAACACTACCTCAGTGTCCAGACGATTTTTCGATCCCCACGTCCGAGCTTCAGTAATCCGTCTTTTTGCACCATCTTGAAGATAACCATAAAGGGTATTTTCAAGTAAAATCGAACGCATTTTTTGCAGAACTTTAGTGTGAGTATCAGGACGGCGGCCAGGCCAGACATAGAAAGCACGTTCAATTTTTTTTACCAAAAGAAGCTTTTGATGAGGATGAATTTCCGTTACTTCCCATGCATCACCAGCAATGAGAACAGTTTCACCAGGAAATAACATTCGATCAATGTGACCGAGTTCTCGTAAAGTGACTTCTTCTTTAATGCTGAATTCCACAGAATAATCACGAAAAACAGCATAAAAACGAAAATTTCGAACAATTTTTTCTCCTGTTAATCCAACAATTAACCCGCCATCTTGTAATTGTTCAATATGATTGATAGAAATCAGATGTTGGATTAAATCACGGAAAGCATTTTGATTGACATATTTGAAGGGTGATAAAGTTAAAACACGGTGAGCTAAGCTTGCAGGTGATAGCTCCCCACTACTGGCAAGAATACTCATGGTTTGATGATACAATAGACTAATCGGAAATTTTAGCTGAATCGCAGGTTCAATCCATTTTTCTTCTAAATAGAGCTGAATTATACTAATTGTCTGTAAAAAATACCATGGAAGTGTTCGGGTAAAGGAAACTTTCTCTGAAGGAGGGTCTTCTGATATGACAAACATCATTTCAGAAGGCTGATTCAAGCGTCGTCCCGATCGCCCAAGGCGTTGTACAAAGCTTGATACGGAAGAAGGAGCAAGCAGTTGAATAATTCGTTCGATTCCTCCGATATCCATACCTAATTCAAGAGTTAAGGTTGCAGCAGTAACATGAGGTTCATCATCATCTTTCATAAAGGTTTCAGCTGATTCACGAAGCAAATTAGCGATGCAAGAATGATGAACGTGGTATCTATCAGGATATCCACGGTGTAAAGCAATCTCTCGAAGTCCTCGTGTTACCAATTCTGTTGCTTCTCTTGTATTAGAAAAAATAATCACTTTCTTACCCAATGTATTTTCAAAAATATACCGATGTGAAGGGAGAGCCTCCCCAAAAATAGGTAGAGTTTCTCTTGTGGTGGCTCCGATCCAAGTTGGTTCAAGAAAGTGTTCTACGGCCAATCTAATCTTTCGGGGTGGTTCAACAATATCAGGAACAATGACTGGAATATTTGTGCCTGAAGCGAGCCAATTTGCTGCATAGGAAGGATCCCCAATTGTAGCTGATAAACCGATTCTACGGGGAATACGGTCAATTTCCCGTGAAATCCTCTCCAATTGAGCTAAAATTTGTCGGCCACGATCACCACCCATAAAACTATGAACTTCATCAATTATTATAAATCGTAAATCCCCGAAAAGTCTGCATATTTCTAGTTTTTTGTTAATCAAGATACTTTCGAGGCTTTCAGGAGTTATTTGTAGTATACCACGAGGATTTGCCATTAATTTATTCTTATGACGTTGATCAACATCACCATGCCATCTATATACAGGAATATTAGCCTCTTTTAAAAGATTTTCAACTCGTTTAAATTGATCATTAATCAATGCTTTTAAAGGTCCAATATACAAAATACCAAGGCTAGAAGCTGGGGAAGCATCTAATAATGTTAATGCTGGAAGTAATGCTGCTTCTGTTTTCCCTGAAGCGGTACCAGAGCATAATAATAAGTGTGAATCCGAGTCAAAAATGGCTTTTGCAGCTTCAATTTGGATTGGACGGAATTCTTCCCAACCCTCTTGATAAATCCATTCTTGAATCCAGGGTGTAAGACGGGAAAATTGTTCAGAACCAGCCAAATTTACCAATCCTTCACCATTTGTTTGAGATGTGGTAAATCTAAGTGATCAAAAATGAATGATTTTTGTTGGAGAGTTAATGGAAGATATTCATCAAATTTATTAATCAATAATTTTTCTTTTTCATCATAAAGCATGTGTTCATTTGTGGTTATGACTAATGATTGAATATATTCTTCTATTGTTTTAAGATCCATTGGTTCACACTCGAAACGCAAATAATAAGGAGATTGTCCACTAATTTTTGAAAATTCAAGAAAATTTGGATCACTAGTCTTTAAAACACGTTCAAGAGTCCTATATGCAGTAGTTCCAAGCCAAGGAAATAGGCAATATTTACCTTCTGCTAGCATGTATAGGTATTGAGAATCAAGATTGACTTCTCGGGCTAATTTTCGAGCTTGATTTAGACGTAAACTAGCACCAGGCTGGAGATAACTATATTCGTTAATTTCAAAAAGAATCTTACGGATTTTCTGAACAACTCTTGTGTGAATCGGAGCTACATCGCCAGGCCATATATAACGCATTCTACCAGCAACTTTTTTAACTAGCATTACTCTTTGTTTCGGTAAAGCTTCTTGGACTTCCCACATAAATCCTGCAAGTGGAAACCGTTCTCCTGGAAGTAAAAGGCTTCCTAATTTTCCTATTTCATTTGCACCTTGTTTAACAGTCCATTCCACAGAGTCCTGAAAAACTGCATAGAAATGATAATTTCTAATGATCTTTTCTCCTTCAAGTCCGACTATTAATCCCCCATCCTCTATCTGTTCAATATGCTGGATTTCAAGTAAATGTTGGATTAATTCATTGAAATCATCCTGTGTGATTTTTCGGAAGGGAGGTAATTCAAGAAGTCGTTTAGCCAATCCTTGAGATGATAGTTCTCCGCTACTAGCCAAAATGCTCATAGTTTGATGATATAATAAACTAAAAGGATAGCTAGGTGGGGGTAATGGCTCAATCCATTTTTCTTCAAGGTAAAGTTGAATTATTGCAATGGATTGTAGAAGATCCCAGGGAAAAAGATAAGGTAAAGGTTTATTGTCAGAGGGTTCATCCTCTGAATGTACAAAAAGTATTTCAGAAACATTTGATCGTCTGCCTGATCTGCCTAACCTTTGTAAAAAACTGGTAACAGATCTAGGAGCATTAAGTTGAATGATTCTTTCTAAAGTACCAATATCTATCCCTAATTCTAAAGTAATGGTGGCAGCGGTCGTTGTAGGATATATATCTTCTCTCATGCTTGCTTCAGTACTTTCTCGTAAAGCTCCTGCAATGCTTCCATGGTGTACATGATAATTATCTGGTTGACCTTTTCGTGCAGCTACATCTCGTAATGTAGCAATCACACTTTCAGCTTGTTCTCTTGAATTTGTAAATATCAAGCTTTTCTTACCTAAGGTCTGTTCGTATAGAAAGTCAATTGCTGGAGGAATATTCTTAGTAGATTTAAATATTCGTGTAGCATAAGGATTTAGTTGAGAGGGTATTGGATTAGGATTTATAAAATGCTCTACAGCAAGCCGAATCTTCTTTGTTCCTCCCCCTACTATTGGAATCTGAACCTTTTCACTTGTACCTGAGGCCAACCATGTTTCAGCAAGAGAATAATCACCAAGTGTAGCAGAAAGTCCAATTCTCCGGGGATGATATCCAATTATGGAAGCAATTCTTTTCAATTGACTTAAGATTTGACTACCCCTATCACTATTCATAAATGAATGAACTTCGTCTATGATTATAAATTGGAGATCGCCTAACATTCTTCTTATTTCAAGGTTCTTATTTATTAGAATGCTTTCGATTGACTCTGGTGTTATTTGCAAGACCCCAGAAGGATTTTTCATCAGTTTCTGTTTTCGATCTTGGGGAACATCTCCATGCCATCTCCAAACACGGATATTCGCGTCTTCTAATAGACCTTCCAATCTACTAAACTGATCATTTATCAGTGCTTTCAACGGGGAGATATATAAAATACCGATTGTTGAGGAGGGTTTTTCATACAATAGAGTTAAAGCTGGTAAGAATGCTGCTTCAGTTTTTCCTGAGGCAGTCCCTGTTGATAGAAGTAAATGATCACTTGAATTAAAAATAACATCAGCTGCAGCAACTTGAATCTCTCGTAACTCTTCCCACCCTGAGGAATATATCCATTCTTGAATAAACGGAGCAAAACGATTAAAGAGATTATTACTCATATTTGAAATTCCTCATATTCTGTTCCACTTACTTCATCATCTTTATTGAGTGTTTCCTGAGGTCTAAAATCTTCACCACTAATCAATTCTAACAATGTTTTTTTATCTGCCTGTTTTCGTAATTGATTAAGCAAAAAAATGAATTCTCTAACGAATTCACGTGGTGTCAGTAATTTATCAGCTCCAATACGGCTGACCATGATTTTTATAAATTCTTGAATCTCTGAATCATTGATTAAAGATTTATAACTATAATATTTTTCATGAATGACGATAATTTTTGCTAGTAAAACAAAAATTTCTTCTAATGTTAATCTTTCAAGTTTTATAACAGGACCAGAAAAATCCTGAATTCCTTCTTTTAAAAAACGACTGCCAACAAGGCGGGAATGTAGTGCTTTGTAGGAATAAAGTCCTCGGCGCTTATCCTCTAAAAATTGGGGTGTACCTCCAATAAAAACTCCAAGATATTCAGCTTTTCCCTGAAGAGTATCATTATACATTGTAAGTAATTTTTCGTAGTTGTTTACTCTTGATGTAGTATGAGTGATCTTATAAAGATTTACTGCCTCATCAAAAAAGACCAATAATCCTTTATATCCTATCTCGGTAACAAAACGAGCCATTAGCTTAATATAATCATACCAATTATCATCAGTGATTATAATACTCAAACACCGAATAGCATTTCGAGCTTCTGTTTTTGTTGAATATTCTCCGCGTAACCACTTTAATGCTGCCTCTTTAATGCTATCATCTTGTGTTCTGTGTCCATGCCAATAAGTTGAAATGACATTTGCGAAATCAAATCCATGAACTAAATCTTTAATAGCTGATATTGCTTCGAGAATTTTCTCATCAACTTTCTCTGTAAATAATGTATCTTGTGGTTTAATTCCTTTTGCTACAACTTCACTTTGAATTGAAGATATCCATTTTTCTAAAATTGCTGTTAAAGCTCCTCCATTGGGTCTTGTTTTTGTCGAAAGGTTTTTCATTAATTCACGATACGTTGCGACTCCCTTTTCCCCTGCTCCAATAAATCGTCGTTCTGGGGAGAGATCTACATCACAAACAACAAAATCCTGTTGCATAGCGTAATTTCTGATTAATTGAATCAAAAAACTCTTTCCAGAGCCAAATCGGCCTATGAAAAACCGAAAACCTGCTCCACCCATTTTGATATTCTCTAAATCTTCAATAATTGATTCAATTTCCTCTCTTCGCCCCACTGCGATATGTTCTAATCCAATTCTTGGAACGACTCCTGCTGATAATGCTTTAAGAATAGTAGCTGAGACTCGTGATGGAATACGTATATCATGCGACATTTTGGACTACCTATGTTATGAAATAATAAATTCAAATTCCTCTTTATATTCCTCTATCAAGGTAAAATGTTCTGAATCAATAATTAAATCACCAATGATCTCAAGGGCAATTTCATTCATCTGCTCTATCATCGTTTGGGGTAGAAGTAATTGTTCATCAGCTATTTTTGTTATCAATTCTATTAAATTTTCAGCCTTAAGGATAATTTTGATTATTTGCTGTTGATTGGGAGTCAATGAATGCCAAAGTTCAAGTAATGATTCTCTAATACTGATATTTTCATTAAGAGGGGTTTTCAAGTTTTCTATAGAAGTATGCTTGGCCTCTTGTAATAAATTCTTGGTTTCTTTGTCATCTAATTCTTCAAATTCCTCACTAGTACTTAATAATGATTGAACTACTTCTGAATCTTTAGTTAATTTTCTTACTTGGGTTCGATCTAAATTTATTGTACCTGATTGAACTTCTAATGCAATTTGCGAAATTTCTGGGGTCAGATCTAAATTAAAAGCTTCTAGGCAATAGTGATCTATTATTGCTCTTATCTCTGGTATTTCAAGATTTACTTTTAATGAACCTTTGGTTGAATCAATAGCTGCTTCTCTTAATCTATTTTGAATATATTTAAGGATATTAATGAGTATTTCCTTTAAAATAGGTGGATAGGAAGTAAAAGTAATTATTTTGTTTTCGCCATAATATCGTGCTCTTGAAAAAGGTATTCGTTTCTCTAAAACAGCATTAAAATATTGAAAAAGGTTTTTTTCAAATCGGTTTTTATAATAAGAGAGGATTTTTTTCATAATTGCCTTAACATGCCGATTAAAAGTTTGTTTATCAAGACGTTGATAATATGGAGTTTTGGAATATCCCAGCCAATCATAATAAAGATCCAAGTCAATTTCAAATTCATTGGTTAATGTTTGTGATATTAATAACTCTCTGAGTTCGTCAACTATCTTCTTAAGACGTTTAGTGTTTAACCATTTATCAAATTTTTTTAATACGGCAAATTGAATATCTACTGGAGTATCTTGTACAATTAGATATTCAATTATCCACTCTGGAAGTAGTTCATCAAGTTGTGAATATTCATTTCGATAATTAAGCCATAATACAAGTAAATTTTGATAACCTGATAAAACAGATTCAATTCCTAGATTATTTATAATTTCATAGGCATAGAGTAAGATATATCCTAATTGAGTTTCAATATACCGTTCTTTTCTAATGTTAGCGCGAAAAAAATAATAATACTTTAATTGTGATTCTGTCATCTCACGAAAATCTGGTCGATAAGCATAAAGAGGAACAAGATTTATTGGTTGATCTATACTGCCTTTTTTAATATTTTTTTTCGCAAATTCGATAAAGGATAATGTCTCTTGAGGTTCTCGTTCTTTATAATATAATAAAAATCTCGTTACTTGGTTTTCTATAATCTTCTCGATATCTTTATCCAAAAAATTACTCTTTCTAATGTCCTTGAATCTATAATATAACTTTAATTTGTTTTCTAGCTGCCTTATAATATCACTAATAAATGAAAGTAGAGGTATATGTTTAGAATATGGATATAATTCTACTACTCTAGTTGGTTTTAATGCTGCTCTCTCAAAGGCAAATCTTGGTTTTTTAGATGGTTGGAATTTCTCTAAAATTCCTCCTCCTTCAATATCTATTAAGTATTTATCAATTTCGTGAAAAATTTGAGGAATAAGATCATTTAAAATATCAGTTTTTATAAGATAAAATGGTGAATTAAATAAATCATTATTTCCAAGAGTATTTATCCATTCAATTGGCATTTTGTTAAATGAGACCTTAAAGATATTTAAGATTGAATCTAATCCCTCAATAATATACTCTGTAGGATTTACTAATATCTCTGTTAAAATGTCTGTACTTAGATGTTGAATTTCATATAATAGAACATAATCTGTTATCCATTGAATCAGATACCTATCTAGTTTGGGAAAATGTTTTCGATAGTTGATCCAAATGGTAGTAAGTTCATTAAATCCTTCTCTATTTCCCTTCTCCAAAATATCATAAATTAAGACAAAAATATAGGACAAATCTGTTCTAATGAAATTGTTTGCACGAATTTCTTCAACCCAATAGTCGTACCATGTTCTCTGATCTTCTGTCATTGATTGAAGAGTAGGCCAATATTGTTTAAAGGGAACAAATCTTGGTTTTTTTGATACTGATTTTTGTTCTTCTTTTTGGAGAATAGTATCAAAATTATTTTTAGTGCTTTCTCGAAAAAATGCCTTTTGATTTGTAATATTTTTCCTTATTGTCTTCATTTTAAAATCTAATAAAGTCAATTCCTTTTTAAGATCAAGAGGTTGAATATTAACCCCAGAAAAATTGGTAGATTGTGAATTTAAATTTATTTCATATTCTGCAAATCTAGGTTCCATTTTAGTATCGTTAGATTCTTGAATATTCTCAAAGGTATTGTGGAAGAAATTATTGATTATAGTTTGAATTTCTAAATCGAGGAATAATTTCTTAATGATTGGTCGTCTTTGAATTTTTAATTCAATATAGTTTAAAATTTCTGACAGAATCCTCTTTAATTCTACGTTTGATGCTAACCATTTGAAATATTGGTCAATTAAAATTGTTGGAGTAATTTGAGGAGAAACTATTAGATTAAATTTCGAATTAGGTTGATAAAATTGAAAAATTCCAACATTCTCTGTTTTTTCAAAGTGTTCATTAATTTTTTCAATAATTGGAGTTACAATTTGTTGCATAGTATGGAAATTTCCACTTTTACAATAATCACTCCCATAAACTGATGAATAGACTATATAATTTAACATTTTAAGAGGAAATTGAGTTCTAAGGCATTCCAAATACTTAAAGAGAAATAATTTAACCTGTCTATCAGATATGGAATATCCTTCAGTGCCAATTAGAGTTTCTTTAGGATTTAAAATGAATTGACCTTTTGAGTGAAAATATCCCCAAATCATTACTTCTACTATAATTTTTTGAGGAGCCGTGCTATCTTGTGCACTTTTTTTGTATACGTGCCCTATAACTTCAACTGTTCTTGCTTCTTCTCCTTGATCTTCGAGAACTGGGACTTTTATTATGATTGAAAAAAATTCTCCTTGATTGACTGTCTTTCCAGGATGAACCAAACCAAAGGCAATCCGTGGTGGAGCAGGAAAAATGTCATTAAATGGTTCAAAAATGTCTGATGAACTTTCTGTATTCTCTAGTTCAGAAATTATCCTAAAAAGTGGTTCCGTTAGGGGGTTCCTCCATGATTAGATTATAACTTTAAAATTCTTTACTATAGAATAACAAATTATAGAGCTTAAATAATTGTTAACATTCTTATATTTCTTTTAATCCCTTTCTTCAAAAATATATGAGTTTCATTTTAATCTTTCAAATATCCTATCTCATTTTTTAGATTATATAATAATATTTTACTATGAGACATGAGATAAGGCCCTGATAAAAACCTGAAACATCTGAAAACGACTTTCACTTCATCTATAACATTTTATTCAGCTATAACATCTTCATTATTATCATAAGGTCTATTAACCGTGGGATTGAGGGAGATTCGTTTGATTTTACCTTTTTGAGGTTCATAAAGCACACCTCTTCGAATAAGAATCCTCAAAACATTAAGGATCGTATTTTCAGAATAACCTAGCTGTTTTATTTCGCTGATAATTTGAAGACTTTCAATAGACTTATTTTTTGATCGATTAAAAATAGCATTCAGATGTTTTTCTATTTGTTGAAAATCAGGGATACTCAACTTCCAACATCCTTTAAGAATAATAATCTACAAAATAGTTCTTTTCACTTTCTTAAAAATTCATCTATATCATGACAAACAATTTATCTACTTTAGGTGAATCAAGAAGCTATTTGCCATAAAAAAAGTCTATTTAACTAATTGAATATAGTTATTCATAGAGAGAAATTATTGGCTTTTAGGAATTAAATTAATTTAACTGAATGCAATACGAGCTAGAATTTCAATTAGGTGCTTATTCTTATGCCTGAGGAGCCGAAAATAGAAAGAGAAAAGCAGAGAAAAGATGTTGATATAGATTTAGTTAAAATTACTGAACGAATTATTAAAGGCGATCCTAAAAGTAAAGAAGAACTAAAAAAACATATAAAAATGCTCAAGGCTGATATTCAACAAAAAGAATGTGAATCTACCTTAAGTAAGAATATAAGTATTAATCCAACATTAGCTGTACAAGTAAATGATTTAATAAAGAGATTAAAGGCTTTTTCCAATATAGAACCCCAAACAATTGATGCATTAGTAAATCAGTTTAACTCAAGTCTTATAACATTAGAAAAGGATATAGAGAAAGGAGTTAACGAAATAACTCAAGAATTTATAGTAGAAACTCCCAAATTAATAAAAAATCAACTCGATATTGTGAAAACGATCATTCTCAATCTTAAAAATGCTAGTACTAAAGCTATTGAAGAACAATCATATGATAAAGCAATAGCTATACTTAATGATACCAAAATGAATATTTTACCCCTAATAGGTAATACTCAAGATATTCCAGAGCAAGAGAAAATAGACTTAAAAAGATCAATTCTTAATGAATTAGGTAATGCTCTTATTGAAAAAGGAATGATCGATGATGCAATTTGTGTTC
The DNA here is from genome assembly GCF_975850365.1 of Candidatus Hodarchaeum mangrovi. Taxonomy (NCBI): domain Archaea; kingdom Promethearchaeati; phylum Candidatus Hodarchaeota; class Candidatus Hodarchaeia; order Candidatus Hodarchaeales; family Candidatus Hodarchaeaceae; genus Candidatus Hodarchaeum; species Candidatus Hodarchaeum mangrovi. Next base: position 15,751 of record NZ_CDLCQJ010000085.1, read on the forward strand.
TTGATGAGACAATTAAGACATTAGAACCTCAGATAATTGTCTCAAAGAAGGAGATCAATTCATATTTAGAAGTACAAGTAAAAAAAAGTCTGTTGTTAGTTCAATCAGGCGATTTTTCAAAAGCAATCGAAATTTTGAGTTCATTACATGACAATTGCTGTGCTGATGAAGGAAACCCATCCATTTTGGGGGAAATTCAACGAGGCTTGGGAATGGCATATCGGGGGATGGGATCCTATGATCTTGCCTTAAAGCATTTTTTAGCAGCTCAAGATCATTTTACACAAAACAACGATTTTGAGGGATTCAATTCAGCGTTATGGGGGCAAGGAATTTTACATTATCTTCGAGGGGAGTGGAATGAGGCCCAAGAAATCTGGCGGAAATTAAAAGATTTTTATGAAAAAAGATCCCCAAAAATGCTTTATAAGTTATATTTTGAGTATACACGAACACTTCAGTTATCTGGTGATTTTACTACGGCGGAGGAAATGTTAAAGAAAGCAGAAAATATTCTAAATGATAATTCTATCAGTTTACATCATTCATCTAGAGCTTATATATTTTTAGCTTTTGCAGAGCTTTTTCTTATACAGAATCGTGTCTCTGAAGCCTTAAATGCTATTGAATCGGTTAGATCTTATTACCAAAATGCTGATACTGAAACACTCAAAAAACTTCCTAATGAATTGAAAATACTTGATATCGAAACAGAAATTTTATGTAAACAAGAAAAAACTATCTTAGCACGAGAAAAATTAGTGAAAGCATTTTCAACATGTAAATCAAATTGGGATTATGCCAAATATTTTCGAATCCTTTCTCGTATTGAAAAGCATGAAATGAATTATGGAGAAGCTATTAAAGCTATGGAATCTTCAATTGATAAAATAAAAGAAATTGGAGCCACAACTTATTCTGATCAGCTTTTTTTAATAGAATTGCTTATAGATATGGCACGAATCGGAAATCAGAAAGCATACAGCAAAGCAGTAAATCTTCTTCAAAAGATTGAATCTGAAATTACCAATAAAAATCTCCCAGTAATAGATTTAGAGTGTAAATTGATGAAAGGCTTACTGACATGGAGTCAAAATGAATCAGAAAAAGCATTTTCTATTTTCACCCAAGTAGTAGATTCAGCAGAACAACTTAAATTATACAGGCTTAAGAGTAAAGCTATTGAAAGTATGAATGCAATTGAACATCAAGATCAGCAATTAAGTTCCTCTACGAGGGAGAAATCAGTATTTCGTTATTTAGATGATGCTCGTCGTATATTAGGAGAATATTCCTGATCTATCTTCCATATAACTTACTCATTGTTTCTAGTTCTTCTCCGTATTCAGGAGTGAGCTGATCCCATTTAAACCTCCATTGCCAATTTCCAGTTTCACGACCAGGTAAATTCATCCTTCCCTCCGTATTGAGTCGCAGTAGATCTTGTAAAGGAATCACACTCATATTAGCAACTGAAGCCCATGCTAGGCGAATTAAATCACCTGTTATATCCTTCCCATTTGATTTTAAGTAATTCAAAACATGATCTTGGACTTCTGAAGGAGCAGATTCAAACCAGCTTTTGGTAGTATCATTATCATGTGTACCTGTATATATAATACAATTTTTCGTATAGTTATGTGGGAGATATCGATTCTCAAAATATTCTGATCCAAAGCCTCCAAAGGCAAACTGGAGGACACACATCCCTGGAAATCCTGTTTTTTGAAGTAATAATTCTACAGCAGGAGTAATGACTCCTAAATCCTCTGCTATAATTGGTAAAATACCATATCGCTGTTTTAACCGTTTAAAGAAGTCATAACCTGGTCCCGAAATCCAGTTACCATTGGTTGTTGGTTCTGAAGTAGGAATACGCCAATAAGCTTCAAAACCACGAAAATGGTCAATTCGTAATATATCAACAAAGGAAAATGAATGTAAAATTCTTAAAAACCACCATCGATATTTTTGGCGTTTATGTACATCCCATCTGTAGAGAGGATTACCCCATCGTTGTCCTTCGGTTGAAAAATAATCAGGAGGTACTCCTGCTATATATGTCATTTCTCTCTGTTTATTTAATATAAATAAACTTGGGTTTGCCCAGACATCAGTTGAATCATAGGCAACAAATATTGGGATATCGCCAATAATTCGAATATTTCTTTGATTTGCATAATTTCGTAAATCACTCCACTGTTTAAAGAAAATGAACTGCACAAACTTCTGAAATAAAATTTCTTCATGATATACTTTAGTCCAAGAATCTAATGCCTTTGATTGGCGATATTTTAAAGAATCTTCCCAAATATTCCAAGGTTTAAAATTATTCGATTCCTTTATCGTCATAAAAAGAGCAAAATCATCTAGCCAATGTTTTTGCCTCTCTTGGAAAGAAGAAAATTCTTTATGTAAGAAATGACTTGAATTGTGAGAGAAATTATGAAATGCTTGCTTTAATAATTCCCATTTGTAAGGAATAACTATACCATAATCGACCTTTAATTGGGGAAATCCTTTATCTTCTATTTCAGATAGAGAAAGAAGTTTAACTTCTATTAATTTCTCAGGGCTAATTAAAAAAGGATTTCCTGCATAGGATGAAAAAGAGCTGTAGGGAGAGTCTCCATATCCAGTAATTCCAAGTGGTAAGACCTGCCAAAGACGCTGTTTATATTTATACAAAAAATCAATAAAAAGATAGGCACTATTTCCGAGATCTCCAATACCAAACTGGCTAGGAAGGGATGTGGGATGTAATAAAATTCCACCAGAGCGATTATTATTCCACATCTAAGCTGATTCCTCTAGAAGTTTTTTAATATCATCCCAAAACCAATCATTTTGATATATAGGATATTTCTTTTGTAATTGTTGAATTTCAGATTTTATATTCTCAGTTAACTGGTATTCTGTAGATAAATGAATTGGACAGTTATCATCAAGAAAAATTTTACCAGTAATAAAAATTGGGTAGTATTTGCAATAAAGTGGTTTTTTATCGTGAATTTTACAAATCAATTGAGAATTCAAATACGGACATTTAATTTCATGATAAAAAATACCCCCTCCTTCAGTTAAATATAAACCTCGATAATCTTCAAATAAATATAATTCATCTGGATTCAAAACAATGTACACATGTTTACAGCACTCATTCTCGGTAAAATCTATGCAATTATTACAAGGATTGGAGTCCTTCAATTTCTTCGAATCCAAGAATTTTACCTTCTTCGAAATAATTTTAATAATAGTCAATAGAGGATTAGAACGACCAAACTTGAAAGATGTGGTTTCAACTAATCTGTCTCGAAACATTATTGGGTTTTTATATAAAAAGCTAATTCTAATTTTCTGGATTCATATGCTTTTTTAGGTGGATAAAATGTCAAAAGTTGATGAATTTAATCAATATCGTGAGAAATTAAATGAAATAATCCTATTAAAAGGAAATAAAATTACTAAACGATTTTTCAATCTTGATACCAATACCTACCAAGATGGTGCACTTACATCAAAAACTAAGGAACTATTAGGCCTTGTGGCTAGTCTAGTACTGCGTTGTAATGACTGTATAACCTATCACATCCTTCAATGTCATAAATTAGGAGTGACAGAGGCAGAATTTTATGAGACATTTAATGTTGGGCTAATAGTGGGTGGTTCTATAGTTATCCCTCATCTTCGTAGAGCGGTAGAAATTCTAGAAGAATTAGTTCAACAGGAGTAAGAAAAGTCCTTAAAGTTCAATCTTGTAGTAAACTCGTTGACGAGTTCCAATAGAAATGGTCTCAGTAGAAAAATTAAAATTAGCCTCATTAAACAATTTATTTATCTCCTCAACTAAACTAGGTATTGTTAATTGAAAATAGACTTTAGGAGGAGACTTAAAAGATTGAACTTCGTCTAGTAGGTTTACAATAAACTCATGGCCTTTTTTCCCACCAACAAGTTCAATTTTTTGGCCAGAGAAACCTTTCTTTGATTGAAGCGCATTATAATATTCCTCATCATACTGAGGAGGATTTGTGACTATAGCATCAAACTTGTCAAGGGATTCAAACAAATGTGTTAATATATTTCTTTCAGAATTAGAGTATATTATTGAAATTTTGTTTTCTAAATTATTTAACTTAATATTACTTATTGCAGATTCATAAGCCAATGGATCAATCTCTGTGGCGACGACAAAACAACCAATTCGAGCTAACATTAAAGCTAGTATCGCAGAAGCACCTGTACCAATCTCTAAAATATTAATAGGAGAGAATTGAAGAATCCATTCAATAAAAGACCATCTACTACAAATTGTTGGAACCAAAAATCCTTGAGGAATAGTAAATTCTAATAAAAGAAAATCTCGTAAAATTAATTGATTATAGAGAAGCAAAGATTCAGGATTTCCTAGATTAAGTCGATTATTCTGAAGATACTTTCTAAATTCAGGATATTTTCTCGCAGCCTCCTTGATGGGTAATCCACAAGGTTTGGCTGGAAGTCGGTACTTCTCCAAGAAAACAATTTCTCCATAAAATTTATCTATTTAAAATATATTATTCTATATATGATAGAAAATTCGAATATTCTGACATAATTGCTTTAGCTTGCTTTTTCTTAATATTTGGGCTAGTATGGTCAAATCCTTCAAATTCAATAAGTTTTGCGCTTTTAAATCTAGAATTAAGATCTCTTGCAAGTTCAATTGGAGTAGTTTTATCATGAGTACCATTAAGTAATAATATAGGTAAATTTTCTATTGATTTGATACAAGAAGCATAGAAGGGAATTTCTTCTTGTATATCTTGAGCATAATATCTAAAAAGTAGCTCAAGTGTTCTAATTGGTGTTCCATCAAGCAAAGGTAAGATTCTCCGTTCCAATATCCAATGCATTATTTTTTCTTTTAAGCTTAAATCTGGATATTCCTTTTGAAATACAGCAGGAGTATATATTGTCCTTACAATTCGTTTATAATTCATTGAATTGATATTTTCAGAGAATATGTCATTTAATGTCTTTAAACTTTCATAACGTTCTATAAAAAGATTATCATCTGAATTAAGTTTAGGATAAAGAAGGTTAACAATTCCATATCCTGCAAGACTCACTACTCTCTTTGGATATAATCCTGAAAAAACTTGAGCTACCATGGATCCTTTACTTACACCAAAAAGGTGAGCTTTTGAAATTTCTAGAAAATCTAATAACCCTAGAAGTTCGTCTGCAAGACCTTGAAGAGTAAATTGTTCGTTTTTTGGGGAAGACTTACCAATTCCTTGATAATCGTAGAGAATATAAGGGTAAATGTCTTTTGTTAATTCACGAAATGCAGGTAAATACGTGGATAGCCATTGCTGATAGTTGAATATTGAACCATTGAGAAAAATAACTGGAATTTTGCCTTCCTTATCATTTTTGTAAAAGTAATCAATGTCAATATCACATTTAATATTGGCTATTGGCATTTAATCACCTTTTCATTCAAGAAAATCTATGAATCCCATTTTCCTTCAGATCTTAGTCTTTGAACAATTTCCTCACCTTGTTGTTTTAAAGCCATATAATCAGTTTTACCAACTCGTGTAAGAGGAAGAGTGCCTGTCTTTACGATTTCAAAATGGCTAGGACGCTTATATGCTGCAATATTTTTAACTGCCTCTTCTAACTCTGTTATTGAAAGAACCTGTTCTTCATTTTTTTCAACAAAAGCCATAATTCCTTCAGTAAAAACCTCATGAGGAATTCCCACGCAAGCAATATTACCTACTTTTCCTTTGAAAGATTGGGCAATAAAATCCTCAACTTCAGTCGGAAATACATTATAACCTTTTGGTTTAATTATAAACTTAGCACGTCCAGCAAACTGAAGTCCTTTGTCATCATAGGATCCTAAATCACCAGAGTAACAATAACCATCAGTTGAAATGGTTTTTCTTGTATTTTCTTCATCATCGAGATATCCAAGGAATACTTGGGGTCCCGAAAAGCAAATCTCCCCCACTTCTCCAGGATTTTTTTCATCACCAGCTGATCCATCAGAATTCATAGGATCTCGAATTGAAATAGGACTAATAGGCATGTCATAACCAATACTAGCTAAAATTTCATCAACAGTGCCACCATGAGGAGTATAGGTCAGAAAACCAGCGCCTTCAGTCAATCCAAACCCGGATCCAAATTTAGGAGCCATGGTTGATAATTTTTCAAGGAAAGGGCGAGTTACTGCTTGGCCTCCATAAATTGCAAAACGTAAAGATGAAAGATCAAATGTTTCATAATTCAGTAAACGCCATTGCATGGCAAAAAGCGCTGGAATCTGCCCTAAAACAGTTGCTTTATATTTTTGAACTGCATCTAACGTTTTTTCAGCATCAAAGATATGAAGGATCAGACTTATCCCTCCTCCATAAATAGTTGTGGCTAATTGTTCCGTGGCACAACCAACATGGCTTGGAGGAAGGTTTACACACATAATATCATTTTCATCCATGCCAAAACCAACTGCAAGCCCTATATTTTGTACTAAAATATTCTCATGAGAAAGTAGTGCAGGCTTAGGAAATCCCGTGGAACCAGTTGTAAAAATAATTAAACATGGATTCTGCTTATGTACCTGTTTTTGAGCATTTCTCAATTTTCCTGTAAGTAATGCTTTAATATAAGTTCCTTTAATTCCCTTAATAAATTCTGAGATCCCAATTGCTCCATCCATAATCAGATCTTCTTCTTTTTGGAATTGTACCCAGTACTGGCAGATATTTTTATGTTCTTTCATCACCTCAGCAACTATTGGCCGAAAATCTGCTCGTTCAGTTTTTCCTAAAAAGAAGTATACCTTTGGTTTTATTTTTTCGAAATTTCGACTAATCTCTTGAGTTTTTAACCTTAGATCTAATGGAGCAATAACAAGGCCAATCCGGTAACAGGCGTACATCAAATAGATATGCTCTTTCAGGAGAGGAAGTGAGGTAGCAATAATATCTCCTTTAGATAATCCCAGCGAAAGAAGTTTTGCAGCAAAAGCTTTAGATTTGGTGGCAAAATCCTTCCATGTAACTTCTTCCCCAGTATCATATTCTATTAATGCAATTTTGGAGCCTTTTTGTTTGGCATAGAGATCTACATAATCAAACATCCGTGGAAGTAGTTCTTTATGTCTTTTCTGACATTCTTCATCCATTTTTGGGTCTTTCATTTAGAAAACCTCATATTGATACGCTTTAACTACATATCCTTTCATTAATCATCTTTAAGCTTTTTGATGAACAAAAATTTAGTTTCAGAAATAATTCTAGACCAACTTGTCTAATCAATAAAAGTCAAAAAAAGAGCATAAAAGAGAGAAATCGTAGTCAAATTTTTTTTTCGGAATCAATGGTCTGAATGAGCTGATCAACAGAAAATTTATATCCAACCCATATTTTATAAGGTTTAAAACCCAAACGTCGATTAATAGAAATCATTGGTTCATTGACCAGGGCAAAATCAGTACCTATGGTAGTTGCTTTAGGAAAATTTTCTTTAATATAAGTAAGCATTTCTGCTTTCAACCATTTCCCCAGTCCTCGACCCCGATATGCTACTTTTACTCCTGTAAGTCCTTGAAAAACAATAGTTTGACGATCAGGATAATAATATGTCTCAGTTAAGCCACTAATTGTCCCATCTCCTTCTCGTGAAATTATAGTCGTCCAAATAGTACCTAGCTTTTTATGCCGAGCTTCGTGATTTCTTCGAACTTCAGGAGTCTCATTGAATTCCCATTCCAGATCTTCCTTAGGAACTTGGTTCATTACTTCTGTGTAAATCTGGCTAAACTCCTTAATGTCTTGTTCCGGTACAGTTTCAAAATACTCAAGTTTTACATTTTCAGTTCGTTGTTTACCTTCAGAACACCATGTTTGTACCATTTGCCAATCAACATCAGATAATTGAAGGCGATTTTCTTCTTCTTTAGAGGCTTTTTGACCACCTAAGTGCTCAAAAAAAGAACTAGAATTGTTTGGAGTGCCCCAGCTCTGAAAAATAGATTTTCCTTCTGTTTTTGCTTTCATTACCATATTCCGTAATAATTCAGTTCCAAATCCCCTTCTTCTATAATTTTTACGAATAGAAATGTCAGCAAAAGCAATATTTTTATTTGCATCATACGCAGGTGAAGTTTTTTTGTCAAATTCTAATCTACCTATCCCTACTAAGTGCTTTATTTCTTGATCATATGCTAACCAATGATAATACTGATAATGAGGACTAGGTATAAGAATAAGCTTTTGGAGCATTTCAATTGAGGGACAGGGATCATCAGGAGATAATTCTTGAAAGATTTCAATATAATGACTATAATAATCGTCCCAAATCTTCTGTGAAGCATTCGGTGGATCAAAAAGCTCAATTGAAAGTTTTACCATAAGAAAGTCCTTCTGACTTATAATCTTGAAAGTTCTTGAAAAATAAAATTTTTTGGTTTTACTTTAGATCACATTAAGATTTTCTGAATCTTTCTTAAACATTCTTAATAATAAAAAATTATCCTCTTTGGTACTTTACTACCTGATAACCTAAGTTTGCAAAAATTATAGCGAATATTAAAGATATTCCTGCAATTGGAAAAAATATAAACGTAAAAATGAGTTCAAATAAAATGAGAATTGCCGCTCTAGGAGCAGATTCATATAAATCACGAGGAGGAATAGTCAATAGATATAAGAGATAAATAAAGAATAAAATAGCATGAACAATCCCGATAATCAACCCAGAAATGAAAACAGTACGTAATCCTTCTCTTCGATCATGACTCAAATAACTAGCTACAAATGAACTTAGTGCAGCAGGCAATGCACATAGGAAAAATGTAAGGAAGATAATAGCTAAATTATATAGACCTGCTAGATTCCACTTCAGTATGAGTATGATGATAAACCCTAGATTAAAGATTAATGTTGTGTAGAATAAAATTATTCCAGTTAATCGAATACGAATTTTCTTTGACAATGCAAAGTGACATAC
>NZ_CDLCQJ010000086.1:0-20015 GCF_975850365.1 Candidatus Hodarchaeum mangrovi
AGGCAAGAAGAAGTGTAATTAATGGATGAAAGATATTATCAGCAAAGTACCAAGGTAAATCCTCGAAGAAATCAAAGACTCCCCAAGCAATGGTTGGTAATAATGGGAATAATAATGAAAATTCATTTATTGTAAGAAGAAATACCACTCCTATGATATAAGTCCCTACTAATCCTGAAATATACCCCTCTATGGTTTTTTTTGAAGTAAATGGAAGTCGGTGAGTACCTATACCTTTACCTATAATTGCTGCTATCGAATCACCTAAAACTGTTGCAACTAATGCTAACTCAGCAACAATAATAGAATAAAAAACTTCTACACCGAGGATAATTAATAACCATATAGCAGTAGTTAAGACATAATTTGCAGGTTCTTTCTTTTCAGAGGGCCGTGTAATAAAATTTATCCACATATTAGGATTAATTTTTAATCTATATATTTCCATTGGTACAAAAAAGCATAGAACTCCAAGTAAACACATTTGAATCAAGCTTAAAGGAAATTTTAAGACATGGTAGCCAATCGGAATCAATAAAACTGATAAATGTACCGCTTTACGTGTTACTTCATTCAAAATATTGAAATTATCATTAGACTTATTTGCATCTTGGTTTCTAATGTCCATAAAGAGCACCTAGTTTAAAATCACACGACTTCAGGAGTTTTCCCCCTAAAAAATTGAAATCGATGGTAATCAATTGGATTTAGTCTTTTTAGTAAAAACTGAAATAACTTTTCTGCTTTCTCTTCCGCTTCACATACAAAAATATCAAGAGAAAGGTAATCCCATTCAGGCCATGTATGAATATGAGCGTGGCTTTCAAGTAAAATTGCAATGACTGAAACACCGTATGGAAAAAATTCTTTTTGGAAAATTTCTTCCTTTTTTAACCCACTAATGATAATTCCCTCAATTAATAAAGATGTTAATAAATCTAAATTTGTTAGATATTCTTTTTTCACCCCATAAAATTCTGCAATGATTTGATAGCCAATTGTAGGTAAATCTTTTATTTTTTTCTCATCAGAAGTGTATATTTCTTTTAAATAATCTCCAAATTCATATTTTCGAATTTTTTGAGGAACACGATCAATAATATAGAGATTAGAACTATTTCCGAGAATGGTTGATCCTAAATATTTGTTAAAATCTCTTAAAAATTCTTCTACAATAAACCCATGTTGGAGTAATAATTGTTGACATTTCCAAGTATCATGAGGGGTTTTAAATCCGAATGAAAGATATCCCCTGCCTTCTCCAGTTTTTAAAAGATTTATAGCTTGGTTTAAAAAAACCTCAAATCCTGAAACAGTATAGGGCGGGTCTGTTTCAAAGACATCAAATTTGTTAACCCATTCTGTGGGAAATGAAGAACGAATATCCCATTTCTTCGCAGTTAAAACATTTTTTAAATCATTTTGAGCTGCATAATGGTTTATAAAATTTACAATACGAGAATCAATATCTAATACAAAAATTTCGCGTGCACACCGAAGATGAGCCAAAGCGATGGAAACCCCATCATCATCACCCAGAATCACGATTTTTTTCCCCTCTACATCCCCTTTTTCAAGCATCAATAAAGTTCTTTTTATAACGGTCTCTGGAAGACTGCGAGATTGATCTAAACGATAATCTGGATCAGGTCTTTTTTTCAAATACTCAATAACTGGTTTGAAATATTCTAAATACTTAGAATCAACATTCAATGTTCTCATATTAATAAATTCATCAAAAAAATCAGCAGAAAAGCGTAATCCTAATGAATTTTCAACCCATTTGATACCCTCATTAGATATTTGGTATTTGGATATTAAAAAATTTGATTTCATTAATTCTCCTTTAACTGCAGCTAAAACGGGAACAGGTATTCCAGAAAGACGTGAAAATACTTTATTTGAAAGTTTCTCATCTCTATATCGGTACAAAATTTTAACGACACGCTCCACACCCTTAGCTCCTTCCTCTAAATTAGCTTTACTAGCTATTTCGTTAAAAAAGGTTGTTGGTTGGTTATGATGCATATCTAAAACCTAATTCCAAGGCACCTATTAAGAAGGCAATTGCCCCAGTCCATAAGGCACTGCGAGTTAAAGATCTCGCTTTTTTACCCTTCTCAATTGACGGATTATTATATAACATTATAACAGTAAAGAGAAGAAGAGTAATTGTAACACTCATAAATAGTAAATATAAAAGGCTATTCTGGAATTTAATGAATAAAGGCAACGGAGAAATGAAAATTACAATGATAAAAAAGAATGAAGCAAGTTGTACAGCTCTTTTGGGACCATAAACAACTGCAAAAGTACGGGAGTTTGCTGCGCGATCACCCTCTATATCCATAATACCTTTGACTAATTCCCGACCCACAACCCCAAAAAAAGTTATTCCAGCCATAACAAAAACAAGAAATATAGTACCCTTATCTTTAGCTTCCATAGCTATCAATGCAAGTAATGCTGGAGCTGTATCAGAAATTGCAACAGTAATATTACCTAATATCCCTCTTTCCTTTGTCCATAAGTTATAAGAAATACCCAAAAAGCTGAATAAAATAACACCAAGAACAACAAGTATATTGTTGGTAAATAAAAGGTAAGAAATCAAGATTCCTAAAGCAATCATAGATAAAGCTAAAAAAAGGACAATATTGGGATTTAAATTAGGATTACGAACCAAAGGGCGATCCATTCTACTGTTAATACGGTCAGCTTCATAATCATGGTAATCATTAATTACCATGGAAGCCCCGACAATAAGAAAAGGGATAGTAAGTCCTAAAATAGTAATTGGCCAATATTTTGGAGTTGAAAAGAGTGATAAAATATTCATTTGCTCTTCGACTATTACAACAATAGCACCTGAAGTAAACCCAAATAAAGCTCCCATTATCCCTAAAGGAAGTCTGGTCAAATCATAAAAATCATGTAGAATGGTTTTGACTGACAAATTTTCTTCAAGACTCCATAATCAAACTTTATCTCTCAATATCTCCACGAATAAACGCTTCAACTCTCTCACGAGCCTCGAAATCAGGTATTTGGACAGGAGGATGTTTGAACGCATAGGAGGACATGGAAATTAATGGACCAGCTACATTACGATCAAGAGCTATTTTAAGTGCCCGAATAACATCAATCATTACTCCTGCAGAATTGGGACTATCTATCACGCTTAATTTCACTTCAATTGAAAGAGGTTGATCACCAAATTTTCTACCTTCCAATAACAGATAACATATCTTACGATCTTCTAGAAATGGGACATAATCAGATGGACCTATGCGAGTTGGAACATCATGTGGCATAAGAGATGTAACTGCTTCTGTTTTACTAATTCTTTTAGTCTTCAAGCGTGATTCAAATTTCATATTCTCGAAATCGGTATTTCCACCAACATTAAGCTGATAAGTTTTATCAATTTCAACTCCACGATCAAGCATTAATTTAGCTAAAACTCTATGGAGTATTGTTGCTCCTACTTGGGATTTTATATCATCTCCAGCACAAGGAAGACCTTTTGCTTCAAATTTCTTTGGCCATTCTTTACTAGGATCTGAAACAATAAAAGTAGGAATACCATTAGCAAATGCAACATCAGCATCTATGCATGCCTGTGCATATACTCGAGTAGCTTCCTCACTCCCTACGGGAAGAAAATTGACTAAGATGTCTGATTTTGTTTCTCTAAGTATCTCTGCAATGTTTATTGATTTCATTTCAGATTCAGAATAACAATGAAAAGATTCTCGCATGTGAGGAGCAACCCCATCCAAAATTGGGCTTGGATAAACCATTCCTTTTATCTCGGGAACTTCTGAAAATTTCGGTGTGCAATTTGGGGGCATCCAAATTGCGTCACTTATCTTTTTACCAATTTTTTCTTGATTAACCTCAAAAGCAGCAACAAATTCTAAATCCCGAACATGATAATCACCAAACTTTACATGCATTAAACCAGGAACCCGTTGATCTTCTTTTTCATTGCGATAGTAATGAGTTCCCTGAACTAATGCGGAAGCACAATTACCTAACCCAGCGATTGCCACTCTAATTTTACCCATACGCGTTTTCAACTCAATTAATTTAATTATAACTATTATTTTCAAGAATGATATTGCAAATAAGTATATTTTTAAGACTGCTAAAGTTTTTTCCAAAACCTTTCTGAACATCCCTCTTCTGATTTTTCAGACGGTCCTTAAATTAGATATCATAGAAGTTTTTCGGTGCTTATATTAGTTAAAATTTTTTATCCTATCTTGAAAGACTCAATTTCAAAGATGATATAATTCAAGAGGAATCTTAAGAATTCATCCTTTTATTATGTTATTTGATACAATACACTCATAATAATAGCTCAAATGGATTTTTGAGTTTTTGATGAATTTTTATCTTCTTCCCAAAATAATATAGAATCCAAAAACATGCAGGACAATATGAAGTATAGAAATCACCTCTCTGAAAGGCCTGTATTCTATCTTCTGCAACTTTATCAATTACATCAAGTCTATGCATATATCCAATCCCCCCACCACAACATTTATGTGGGATATCGATTATTTCATATCCTGATTTCTCCAAAACTCGGTTAAACTGAATATCTACTCCAGGAAAACCACGATACATCAACTGACAAAGATGTTGAACACCTACTTTCCCCTTTCTTCTTTTTTCAGAAGGTTGAAGATAATCAGTTATAAACACAAATTCAATATTACTATCTTTCTTATAATGAGCATTAAATACAAAATAACAAGCTGGGCACGTACAAATGATTTTATTATACCCTTTAAAAATTTCGAGATTTTCTTTTTTACTCCTTTCAAATTCAGAAAAAGCACCAGAAACATAAAATGGGTATCCACAGCAGATTTCTTTATCTAATATTGTAAAATCAATATTTTGTTTGAGTAAATATTTAATCGAATCAGTTGTATATTGAGGAACACGGATTGTGGAAAGACAACCCATATAGTAAAGAGTATCACTTTTTTCTGGAATTCCATCTGGCCTTTTAATACGCATTTCTCCAGATAGATAAGGAGTACGATTAGCCTCGAAATTATGTATCATTCTATCAAGCCCAGTAATAGTATTACCATCGTCTAAAAATTTCTTATTTAGGTGACATCTTTCTTCAGAAGTTTCACATGCATTACAATGAACACAGTTCAATAATTTCAATTCATACTCTTGATTAAATGAATATGTATCTTTAGTTTTCAATAACTCATAAATCTGTTCATTTTCTAAAAAGTTATTTGGTTCAACTTCTTTTGTAGGACAATTGTACTTTCTACTTGAGAAACTTCTTCTTTTTCCCATTTTTTGACCACCAGAGATCTTTTTTTTTCTTTAGGATGGATTTATGTCTATATTAACAATGTAATAAATGCTTCTTCAAAAGTAATAAAACCTATTAAAAAGAATATTCTAACCTTGATAGGAATTACATCATAATTGCTAGCTGGAATGTGATATTTAATTCAATATCACCTAGATTTAGTCAAATTTTTCTCAACTGTTTTAACAAAGCTCTTTAAGAAGGGTAAAACTCTCTCCATAAGATCAGTTCTCGTCCTTATTATAAGAAATAGTCCTAAATCTCCCGCTAAATCATCCACATAAAACATTATATCTCCAGAATTAATAAGAATATAATCCAATGAAGAATTTGAGAAGGGAATATCCTGAAAGGCTTTTAATGTTGATTCAAAGGCAACAATTAATTGAGCATTAAGACCTTCTAATAACATCTGATCTAAACAATCACCAGTAGAATAGAGTACTAATCCTTCTGAATCCACAAGCGAAAAGCATGCATGTAATTCAATCCCTCCAAAAATCTCCTCGATGAGACTTATCACTCTATGAGTTCCCATATTTAACCCAAATCCATAAGAGAACGTTCAATAGATCCTACCGCATTTTTTAAAAAAGGTAGTACTTTTTGCATCCTCTCTGTAGAAGTTTTTATAATAATAAACAAGTTTTCCTTTCCACGAAGATCGTCTATATAAAAAACAAAATCGCCTGAGTTAATTATTAAAGAATCGAGAACCTCATTAAAAGATTTTAATTTCTCCATGGTTGATTCAAAAGCCATTATTAAATAAGCGCTAATTGCTTCGAGAAGCCATTGATCAGCACATTCTCCTACGTTATAAAGGACTAAGCCGTCTGAATCGCATATAGATATACAGGCAGCGATATCAATGCCCTGAAAAGTGAAATCTATTATTTTAATGACATCTCTGACACTCATTTGATAAGATCCTCCAAAATATATCAATTAATGGATTTGACAATTACATCATTTGAAAAATCTTCATTCTAATGACTAGGCAGTTGTTTCTCTATTTCAAATTTCTTTTCTCAACCATATGATATTAATTAAAACTTAATAACATATACAATTAACAAATTTTGGATTGAATATCATCGAATTTACTAGAAACTTTCTTTCTCCTCTTTTGTTTGTGTCGAGAAAAAAATTTAATGTGAGAATTTATTCGATCAATATTCATTAAAAACCTCTGTGTTTAAGTCCTAAGGTGTCTTCTTCGATAAACATATCAATCAATAAAAATATCTCCCTAAATTTTTTATTTCTTGAATAGAAAAATTGGTAACATAAAATTTAGATAATTTCTGCATATTAATATCAAATCAGGAGCGTGTGTAAGAATTTTGGAATATAAAAATGATATTTCACTTGTTATCTGCGGAGCAGCTGGTCAAGGGATAGCTACAGTAGAAGAATTACTTACAGCAATCCTTAGAGTTGCTGGATATAATTCTTATTCTACAAGTGAGTTTATGTCACGAATAAGAGGAGGAACAAATTCAACAGTCATCCGAGTCTCTTCAAAACGTGCAACAGCTTTTCTTGATAGAATTGATGTGCTTATTCCCCTCAGTCCAGAAGCAATGAATCATGTAAAGGGTCGTATTAGCTCTAACACTTCAATACTAGCAGAAGAAACTAATATTGATGTTGAATTAGTTAAGAATCCTGAAAATATGATAAAGATTCCCTTTACTGACATAGCAATGGAAATAGGAGGAAAAATCTACTCAAATATTGTTGCAGTAGGAGTTTTAGCTGCTCTCTTCAAAGTCCCGGAAGAGTCCCCTATAGATTATATTAAGAATCGCTTTGCTCCAAAAGGGGAATCTGTTGTAGAAAAAAACATAACTGCAATAAGGAGGGGTTTTAAAATTGGAAAAGAACTATATGAGGCCAATAAAATAAGGATTACAGTTCCAACAGATAAATCAATAAGGAATAATGTTTTTCTTAGTGGAACACAATCAATAGGATTAGGGGCCATCGCTGCGGGTATAAACTTTATTTCTTCATATCCTATGTCACCTTCGACTGGTATTCTAGTTTTTCTCTCTCAAAAAGCTAAAGATTTTGATATAATTATTGATCAAGCTGAAGATGAAATCGCAGCTATAAATAAAGGTATAGGAGCATGGTATGCTGGAGCAAGAGCCATGATAACTACCTCTGGTGGTGGATTTGCTCTAATGACTGAAGGCTTATCATTAGCTGGGATGATTGAGTCCCCAATGGTCCTGCATATAGCTCAACGCCCTGGACCCGCAACAGGTCTACCAACACGAACAGGTCAAGAAGATTTAACACATGTAGTTAACGCAGCTCATGGAGAATTTGCCCGTGTAGTTTATGCACCAGGGACGCCAGAGGATGGTTTTTATCTGACACACAAAGCCTTTAATGTTGCAGATCAATATCAAATTCCTGTTTTCATTTTAACAGATCAGTTCTTTGTAGACTCACACTATTCAATTCCTAATTTAGATGTATCGAAAATTAACAATGAGAAACATATCGTTAAAACAGAATCTAATTATCGTCGGTATGAACTAACAGAAAATGGAATAAGTCCAAGAGGAATTCCAGGATACGGTGATGGAGTAGTTAATGTAGATAGCGATGAACACACAGAAGATGGACATATAACTGAAGATGTTCATCATTTAAGACCAAAAATGGTAGAAAAACGATTATACAAGAAATATAAACTTTTAATAGAAGAAGCTATAGAACCAGAACTTTTTGGTGATGAAAATTATGAAATATTAGTAATTGGTTGGGGCTCGAATTATAGTGTAATTAAGGAAGCATTAGAAGAGCTTAGAAGAAGCGATATAGCTTTTTTATACTTTAAACAAGTCTATCCGCTCAATAAAAAGTCATTGGAATATCTAAAAAAGGCACAGACTACCATTATGGTTGAAAATAATGCCACGTCACAATTTGGTAAGTTGTTGCAATCAGAATTTAACTTCAGGGTAAATAAACAGTTATTGAAATATAATGGAATGCCATTCTCAGTAGAAGAGATAAAGAAATACTTGGAGGAACTTGCATAAAGGAGTTGAGATGATGAACGTCAGTATTTTTGATATGCCCTCAGAAACAGATATAGCATGGTGCCCAGGTTGTGGTAACTTTAGCATTCTAAAAATAGTGAAACAAGCATTAGTAGATTTAAATATTAAACCTGAAGAATTAGTTATGGTCTCAGGTATAGGTCAAGCTGCTAAAACGCCTCATTATCTTAAAACAAACATCTTTAATGGTTTACATGGTAGAGCAATAGCATCAGCTATGGCTATTAAAGCTGCCAATCCAGACCTTACTGTTATTGTAGAAAGCGGTGATGGCTGTTCATTTGGTGAAGGTGGTAACCACTTCATTCATAATATTCTTCGAAATCCAAATATTACCCATCTAGCCCATAATAATATGGTATATGGCTTAACTAAAGGACAAGCCTCTCCCACAAGCCAATTCGGGTTCATAACACCAGTTCAAGTTCAAGGAGTAAAAAATGAACCTTTTAATCCTATTGCACTAGCAATTGCATTAGATGCTTCTTTTGTAGCACGGGTGTCCATAACCGATCAAGAAAAAGCCAAAGAAATAATAAAAATGGCTATTAAAAATAAAGGATATTCTTTTGTTGATATTTTACAACCCTGTGTTTCTTTCAATAAAGTCAATACTTGGAAATGGTTTAAAGAAAATTCATACTATTTAGAGGATACTCATGATTCAACAAATAAGATAGAAGCGTTCAAACGTGCTACTGAAAAAGGAAAATTGCCTTTAGGTGTCTTCTTTAAGCATTCTAAACCTTGTTTCGAAGATTATTTACCAATTTATCAAACTAACAAGGACCCTTTGTATAAGCGGGAAGCAAATTTACCAAAATTGGAATCCCTTATCAATTCAATGCGAAAATAGGCTATATTAATACTTCAAGCATTATTATGCAATTTCAATCTTAAAGGATTTTTGACCTCCAAAAAAAGAACTAAAATCCTCTAATAATCTCTATTAAATGTGACAATACAATATTCAGTACAATTTCTAATTTATCAATGAAGAAGCAAAATTGGAGCATTTAAGAAGAAGATTCCTTGTCTTTTATTGGCAGAAAATTCTCATCATTTGTTGAATTGATCTGTTTAGACTTATTTCCCATTATTTGTTTTTTTTCTAAGATTCGAAGGCCAATAATTGATTCTTTGATTAAATAATAACTTAAATAAATGAGTCCTACCCCTAAAAGTGAAGCAATAGCTGTTGAAACAGTTAAGGGAATAGGATCTAAATTAATCTGTGAATTAAATAAGGTTGTCACTATTCCATCAATATTTATTCCAGAAGATGTTTCTAAATAAACATCCAGGATACGACTAAAATATAATGCCCCAATTAGATAGGAAGAACATCCTAAGAGAATTTGTATCCCGTAAAACGCAAAATTTTCCATTCTCTTCGTCATAATTGTTTCAAACCTGCTTTTTTGACTTTAAATTTGCCTTGATTATGTATTGAAGGAAGAAAACTTTCATTTTTATAAACATAATCAGGATAAAAAAGATTTATCATCTTCTAGGTTATTATAGCTCCAGAAAAAAGAGGAGATTGATTACTTTTTATATTATCTAGAATTTGAAAATTCAAACGAAGAGGTGTATGTTCAATATTTTGATAATCTTTAATATTCAGTCTAATAGAACTTTGAGAATTTATAGGTATTTTATCCTCAAAAACGACTTTTTCGGTACCACTTGAAAGTAATTGAGTTATAAGAGTTATTAATACAACTAAATCACTCCTATTGTACAGTTCAATCATATTGTTTGAAACACTAAGAATTTTAACCGATTTGCTAAATTGATATTGGATACCTTCTTTGAGTGCTTTTAATTCTCCTTTATTGAAATGAGGCCTGTTAGAATTTAAAGCGGATAAAACTGGTATAAAATCAAAATTTCTAAGAGAATTGCATATCTGAATAGGGAGAGAATCCTGTAATAAATCAGTTTTATTACAATAATGGGAATAGGGAATACCCAAGATATTAGATAAGAATAAAAATGATGTTTTTCTTGATTCTTTATATAAATGACAGAAAATTTCTACAAGGCCTTCAGAAATTCTAAGATCTTGAGGTAAAGAATATTCGAACAAGCCTATAATGTCTGAAGTTTCCCAATTCTCTGTATAATATTCCGAAATTCGATAAAGAACTTTAAAAATTTCTTTTATACTCAAGTGATTCCATTTTGCGAATTTTCGTGAAATTGAATCTAGATCTCCCTCTGTAATTTTCCCTCTAAATTTTGGAAACTTGCTAAGCAGAAATCGAATTAAAAAACCTGAAATTTTGGATTCTCGTTCCATATTTGATGGTAAAAAGAACAATAAGCAATAATAGGTAAATAAAAACGATTTTTCAAAAGATTTAATAGGAATCTCGATAAACTTACCATCAATTGCGGTCTCATCTATACCAGTTCTCTCATGATCAACTCCACGGATTAATGGTCTATTTTTACGTGTTTTGGAAGGGATTTCGAATTTCTTAGCAAGATTTTCCCAAAAAAATTTAAATTTCAAGTCTAATTCTGAACTAGATTCAGCTAAAGTCTTAGGTTTTTGAATTGGAGGATAACGACTTACTTTTTTCGATTTTGATTTTATTTCTTTATAAGCAGCTTCAAGATCATCCATAAATGATTGACCATCTATAATTACTCCTTCTTGATTAAAGCTATACACCCTTAACTCATTTTTCCAGCGAATCAGTGCAAAATAAGATAATCCCTCGGTCGTATGAAAAATTAAAGATGGAAGATTAGGTAATCCTTTCTTTACTATTATTCTTTCTTTTACTCTCCTCAACTCACCCCAGTCTGCTTTTTTTTCAGCAACTTCTAGCTTGATAAAAGACATGATTTCTTTCCGAAGATTTCTTCGTGTCATCATCAATCACTAGTGTTTGGTTGATTTTAAAACCCATTGATTAAAAGAAGAATCCTTTTCAAGGAATTCCCACTTGATGGAGAATGCTTATGGTCTCCATTCAAATTAATCTTTATGGTCGACTTGGAACTAATCTGGGAACAAATATCAAACTAGATTTTCTAGAAAACACCAGTCCAACGATTCGACATGTAATAACAAAACTTATTGAAATGGATCCAATCCTAAAAGATATCTTGCTAAAAAATGATAAATTAAGTCAAGGAACAATTCTGTTGATAAATGGACATATAATGAATCGATCAGAGTTAGGTTTGGATACTCCACTGAAGGAGGAGGATCATGTCACTGTTGATAAACTTGGATTTATAGAAATTGTTGGTGGAGGTTCAGAAGAGAAAAAATATGACTACTATTAGGTGAATGGAACATGCAGAAAATTATTGGTCAACCTATTCCTAGAAAAGATGCTTTTGAAAAAATCACAGGAAAGGCGATTTTTACATTTGATGTTAATAATATCCCACATTTACTTTATGCGAAATTTCTAACCTCACCATATGCTCATGCACGAATTATAAATATTAATACATCAGATGCAGAGAAAATATCTGGTGTAAAAGCAATTGTTACGGGAAAAGATTGGCCTGTTAAAATTGGTCTGTATGCAGGAGATCGCGACATCCTCGCATTTGAAAAAGTTCGGTGGGTGGGACAACCCGTGGTAGCGATTGCAGCTACAACAGAGAAAATCGCTGAAGACGCATTACAAAAAATAAAAATTGACTATGAACCATTACCAGCAATAATTGATCCAGTTAAAGCAAAAGAATCAAGGAAAATTCTTGTCCATGAAAAAATGAATGAATATGAACATTCGCCAGCTTTTAATCCAATAGCTGGAACTAATATCGCCAATCACTTTAAATTACGTAAAGGAAACATAGAAAAAGGTTTTTCCGAAGCAGATCACATTATTGAGAATACCTATACCATGCCCCAAGTGTCTCATTCATATATGGAACCAATAGTCTCCCTTGGTCATTATAAACAAGATGGATCAATCGAGGTTTGGTCCTCAGCACAATCACCCTTTACTGTAAGGAACCTTTTGGGGATTACTTTTGCTATTTCGACTTCAAAAATCACTGTTCATTCTCCATTCATAGGAGGAGGTTTTGGTGGAAAAGCAGGCTTAAATTTCGAGCCTCTGGTTGTTCTACTATCTAGGAAAGCAGGAAATCTTCCTGTGAAACTTACATTAAATCGTGAAGAAAATTTCAAAAGTGCTCCTATCAGAGTAGGTATGGTTGCTACAATTAAAAGTGGAATTAAGGGGAACGGAAGGATTATTGCACAGGAAATTGAATACATTTGGGATTCAGGTGCATGTGCTGACTATGCAGTTAATGTAGGCCGAGCTGCAGGATATGTTTCAATTGGTCCTTATGATATTGAAAATATCAAATCTGATTCCTATACTGTTTATACAAATAAACCTTATGCAACGGCTTTCCGAGGTTTTGGACATATGGAGCTGCTATGGGCAATTGAACGCCAAAATGATCTGATTGCAAACAAATTAGGAATAAGCCCTGTAGAGTTCCGTTTATTGAACACATTAAAACCAGGAAAATCATATACTGCCAACCAACAAAAACTAAGAGTGGATGCAGGAAGTGTGGATGAATGTTTGGAAAAAGTTTGGAAAGAATTATTTGACCATAAATCTCCTCCTCCAAAAGAAAAACCATGGTTGTTCAATGGAATAGGTATTGCTTGCTTTATGAAAGGCCCTGCTCAACCTCCAAATAGCGCATCTTCAGCATTTGTTAAATTTGATGAAAATGGAGGTATTTTTATTTCTGTTGGAACTTCAGAAATGGGACAAGGAACGATCACCTCATTAAGTCAAATTGCAGCTGAAGAACTTGGATTACCTATTGAAAAAGTAATAATTAGTGGAATTCGGAATACTGATTCAGATGCTTATACTTGGCAAACAGTTGGATCACGATCGTTATTCATGGATGGAAATGCTGTAAGAAATGCATGTCTTGACGCCAAGAAACAAATTTTTAGTATTTCAAGTCAAGTGCTAAAGGTCCCTATCTCTGAATTGGTTTTAGAAAATGAATTAATTTTCTCTAAAGGGGAACCTTGGAAAAACTTAAGCCTAGCAGAGGTTGTGATGGGATACATGTTTCCATCTGGTGAGTCTATTGGGGGACCTATTATAGGAAGAGGTTCTTATATAGCAAAAATGACGATATTGGATCCTGAAACAGGAGCAGGGAATCCTGCAATCTTTGAAACATTTGGAGCTCAAGGTGTCGAGATTGAATTAAATGGTTTAACTGGTGAAATCATTATCAAACGATTGATATCTGCTTTCGATGTAGGCAAAGCAATTAATCCTTTACTTTGTGAAGGCCAGATAATTGGAGGTAGTGTAATGGCCCTTTCTCTTGCTATGAATGAAGAATTAAAGTATAACGATGAGGGGATGCTTCTCAATCCTAACCTTGTTGATTATGTCGTTGCTCGCTCAGGTGATGTCCCAAAAGAATTTATTTCATTCTTAATTGAGAATCCGCAACACGATGGTCCTTTTGGAGCAAGAGGCATTGGGGAATTGACCATGTTAGGAGTTCCCGCTGCCTTAGGAAATGCTATTCAAAATGCAATTGGGGTATCAATTAATGACCTCCCTTTAACTGCAGAGAATATCTGGAAAGCAATTCTTACTCAAAAACCTGAGCTAATTCAACAATTAAAAGAAAAAATCTTGGAAGGCTAGAGATGAATACAACTATTTCCTACACAACTTTGCCAGAATTTGAGTTTGTGTCTCCAAATACTCTTAAAGAAACTTTATCTTTACTTAATATTCATCAATCAAATGCAGTAGTCTTAGCAGGGGGTACAGACCTTTTACCCGAACTTCGTCATAGGATAAAACAACCTAAATTGATTATCGATGTTAAAAACATACCAGAGTTAAACGAACTGAATTTAAATGATAAATTCCTTACTATAGGAGCTGCCGTTCCTGTAACAAAAGTACTAACCCTCCCAAAATTAGATTCACTCTTTACTGCATTGTATCAATCACTACAAAATTTCTGTGATGAGATTCTTCGAAATAGAGCCACAATTGCTGGAAATATTGCCACTTCTTCACCAGCTGCTGACAGTGCTGGTCCATTACTTGTATTTGATGCAATAATAGAAATACAGTCTATAAAAAAAGGAAAATGCACTGTTAAAATTGAAGATTTCTTCAAAGGAGTTAAACAAAATTGCTTGGAACCTGATGAGCTTATTACAAAAATCAGGTTACCTATACCTGAAGAGGAAACAAAATCAGCCTATCTTAAAATGAAAAGAGGAGTGGAAGATATAGCACTCGTAGGTGTTACAGGAGCTTCAAACAGGACGAAAACATTGTTTGCTTATACAGCAGTAGCTTCTACACCTATCTTAATAGATGTTTCAACAATTCTGTCAAAGAATCGAAATCAAACCAAAGAAGATCTATTTCAAATCATATGGAAACAAATTCAAGCAAAAATTCAACCAATATCAGATGTACGCTCTGGAAAGGATTATAGATTTCATATTGCTGAAATATATACAAGAATAATACTACGGGAGTTTCTCAAATGAAAACATCGATTAATTTAATAATTAATGGTTCAAAAATAGAAGTTTCGGTGTTACCGAATGAAACCCTTCTTGATGTACTAAGAAATAAACTTGATATTAAATCTGTGAAAGCTGCATGTTGGCAAGGAGATTGTGGACTCTGCACTGTCTTATTAAATAGAACTCCAGTTAAATCCTGTTTGATATTAGCTATAGAAGCAAAAAACTCAGCGATAACTACTGTTGAAGGTTTATCTGATGGAGAAAATCTATCTAATCTACAAAAAGCTTTCATTAAAAATGGTGCAGTACAATGTGGATTCTGTACTCCTGCATTTCTTCTTATGAGTTATTATTTAATATCAAAACGGAAAATTTTTTCCCGCTCCGAAATAGAACACTCCCTTAATGGAATTATTTGTAGATGTACAGGATATAAACAAATCGTTGATAGTATCTTAGATGTTCAAAATCTAGGACATTAATACTTTGATGGATTATTCCATTTAATTTCCTATAAATTAATTTCAATTAAAGCAAGGAGTTATTGAAAAATCTTCAATGGCAATCTTTGAGCAGAAAGAACACTGAATTATTCATATACTTCTTTATTTGACCTATGTTAAAATAGGTTAAATCCAATTTCTATAAAATTATGATTGCTTGAAACCGATTAAATAGAAAGATTAAATTGAACTGTTTATTCTCTAATAATAGGGTTAGATAATGTCAAATCCTGCTGTACATTTTCCTTTTCTCTCTAGATCTAATCTAAATGCTCAGAAAGCCTTATCAAATTTGAATCCAGCCAATATTTTTACTTTTGTAAATGAAAAATTTAAAATTAATACCCAAATTTATCCAACACTATTAAATAAATCATATAAAGAATTATTTCCCATCTTAGAACAGAAAACCCATTTAATGGCAATTTCAATACAGGTTCATTTATCTGAAGCATTAGAATATTTAGCTGGTATTCGGTTATCACAAAGTGTTCTTCAATTTCGAGGATTTTTATTAAATTTAGAACGAGTGATGAACGAGCTATTTATTTTACATTGGTTTTCTTATTTCATCAATGATAGGAGATTGAATGAGCAAACGTATAAAGCATACTCCAAATTTTCAACTATGCTTGAAAAATACTGGGATAACCTTTCACCTAGAAACATCATCTGTCCAGGAGGTATTAAAGAACCACAAGTTACAATTGATTCAAACAAAGTGAAAGGATTGTGTATTAGACTCATTAACTCTTTTCAGAAGTTTATAAGAAGGATGGAAAAAAATAAAATATATGCAGAATTTTCACAGGTGAAAACTCCAACTAGTGATCTATTAAAAGAGTGGGGAATAAGTGGTCCATTAACAAGGACAGTTAATATTCTACCATATGGAATCAATCTTCATACTAAAATAAACACTTCAACGAAATTTCTGCAATATGCTTATGACAATAATAATACACTTCAAAGTCTCTTAAAAGTTACCTATTCAGAGCTATTTCTTTCTTTGAATAGAATGGTTTCACTAATATCAGAGGATTATAAATCAGAAGAAATTAATTTTCCCAATATAATTAATGGGGAAGTTACATCAACCTTTTTATTTCCCCTTGGTGAGGCACATTTGACTTTAAGAATAGCAGATAATAATATAACTTATTTTAATTATCTATTCCCATATATCAGTAATCTATTTGGTTTTCAAAAAATGCTTGAGAATTATGAAGAGAAATATAAGCCAATATTCTTATTATTTTTCAATCCTGAGGTAATTGTTTCAGGAATGGTGTGAAATTAACTTTGACACCCTCCCAAATAATGTTTTTATTATTTTGTACATTAATCTTAATAATTCTATTATTACTTTCACTAGATATTGTACTTCTTTCCAAGCTCTTTTCAAAAAACAAAAAAAATAAAGAAACAGGTTTATTGCAGGATATAATAAAAATTCAAGCCTTTATTACTACTAGACTGCAGGTAAACCAAAATTTAAAGCCTTTGGAGTCTATTTGTCCGACAGAGGCAATAAACTACAATTCAGATAACCATTCCATTCAAATCTCAAAAAATCTATGTTTAGGAGTCCTCTGTTTGCGTTGTATTGACTACTTCAACAAATAAGATCAAATCAAGATTTTGATAAATCTCTTCCATCTAATATGTTAGAAAAAATAGAAAGAAAGACTTAAGGCGAAATCCCTAATTCTTTCTCTTTTTTAGCAATATCTAATTTTGTTTTAACCACAGTATCAGGATTCAGGCTCATTGAATCAATACCGCATTCAACAAGAAAAGTCGCAAACTCCGGGAAATCACTAGGTGCTTGACCACAAATACCTATTTTCCTACCCTTTTCTTTGGCGATTTTTATAACTGAAGCAACCAGTCTCTTTACAGACTCGTTTCGTTCATCATAAATATGAGCCACAAGCTCGGAGTCACGGTCAAGTCCTAATGCTAGTTGTGTGAGATCATTACTTCCAATAGAAAACCCATCGAAAACTTCAGCGAATCCATCAGCTTGAATGACATTAGAAGGAATTTCAGCCATGACATATACTTCAAGCCCATTTTCACCCTGTTTTAGACCAGCTTCTGACATTACTTGAATGACTTTTCTGCCTTCTTCTACTGTTCTACAGAATGGAACCATAGTGATAACGTTAGTTAAACCCATATCATCTCGAACTCGTTTAATAGCTTCACATTCCATAACAAAGGCAGGTTTAAATGATTCATCATAATATCGAGAAGCACCACGCCATCCAATCATGGGATTACTCTCAGTTGGTTCATATAATTTTCCACCAATGAGATTTGCATACTCATTTGTTTTAAAGTCCGATAATCTAACTACAACATCATTAGGATAGAACCCTGCAGCAATACGCCCTAATCCCATGGCCAATTGTTCAATAAAGAATTCACGTTTATTAGGATAAGCAGCAGTTAATTCATCGATCTTTCGAATAATGTCTCGAATCTCAGGATCTTTATCAGCTTTTTTCTTTAATTCATCATAATGATAAAGCGCTAAAGGATGAATACCTATATATGAATTGATAACAAATTCTTCACGTGCTAATCCTACACCATCATTGGGAATCTGGCCTTGAACAAAAGCCTTCTCTGGGATTCCTACATTCATCATAATTTTAGTACGAGTTTTTGGCATAGAGTCTAATTTTATTACATCAATTCTAAAGGGGAGAATTCCCTCGTAAATAACACCTTCTTGACCTTCTGAACAAGATACTGTCACTTCCTGGCTGTCTTTGAGAATATCTGTAGCATTTTCTGTCCCAATAATTGCTGGAATGCCTAGTTCACGAGACACGATTGCTGCATGACACGTTCTACCACCTCTATTTGTAACAATAGCACTAGCAATCTTCATGATTGGTTCCCAATCAGGATCAGTCATATCAGTTACTAAGACTTCTCCTTTCTTGAACTCAGTAATCCGAGCAGAACTCTCAATAACATTCACTTTTCCGTGCCCAATTTTAGATCCAACAGCTTGACCAGTGACTAAAACCTTACTCTTTTCTTCTAATACATAAGTTTCAATTATATTAGCCTCTTTCTGGGAATGAACTGTTTCTGGACGAGCCTGAACAATATAGAGTTTCCCATCACCTTCGTAATCGCCATCACCATTTTTTGCCCATTCAATGTCCATAGCTTTTCCATAATGATCTTCAATAATTACAGACCATCTCGCCAGCTCTAATATCTCATCATCAGTTATACAATAATGTTGTCGCATCGAATCAGGAGTTTCTACATTCTTAGTTGGACGACGAAGATCAGATGTATAAATCATCATAATTTCCTTGGATCCTAATCTTTTTCCAATTATTGGACGTTTTCCATGTTTTAAGGTTGGTTTGTGAACATAAAATTCATCTGGATTCACCACACCTTGAACTACATTTTCGCCAAGCCCATAAGCACCAGTAATAAATACTGCATCCTTAAATCCTGATTCAGTATCAATGGAGAAAATAACTCCTGAAGCAGCAGAGTCAGATCTAACCATAATTTGGACCGCAATCGAAAGGTAAACGTCAAAATGACCAAATCCTTTATCTGTTCGATAAGAAATAGCACGATCAGTGAATAAACTGGCAAAACATGATTTGCATGCATCTAATAATGATTCTTCACCTCGTACGTTTAGGAAGGTTTCTTGTTGACCCGCAAAGGATGCATCAGGAAGATCTTCAGCCGTAGCGCTAGATCGAACAGCTACATCAACATCTGATCGTTCAACTAGTTCACAAAGTTTCTTATACGCCATCCGAATTTCTTGTTCCAAATCAGCAGGAAGATCGGCATATCGAATAATTGACCGAACCTTGCGACCTCTTTCTTGCAGATTCTTGATATCATGAGTGTCTAAGCCAGCAAGAGCATCACGAATAGATTTCTCAATACCAGCATCCTTGAGAAGATGACGATAGGCAGTTGCTGTTACTGCAAACCCATTAGGAATATTGACACCTTTCTCAGTAAGGAAATGATACATCTCACCCAGAGACGCATTTTTACCCCCTACAAGAGGGACATCCGCGATTCTGAGTTCATCAAACCATAATATGTATTTCTCATTTCTGCTTTTTGACATTGTTTACACACGTTTAGAATTTATTTTAGAATTAAAACTATTTTTTCTTATTAAAGACGATTTTATCTCCAAGGATTGGTATTTTCGTCAAATTAACGAGTCTGAATCTGACTTAATAAATGTAATTTTTAACAAAATTACAATTAAACCATCTAATTTATACAGTTGGTACAAAACTTTATTCCATCCCTTTACTAATTAATATTACAAAAAGATTTGATAATCTGTACTATTTTGGTCGCGTAAGAATAGTGAAAAAAGGGAAAAGAAAAAGATTAGATATGCTTATCTTATAGGTTTCTAAAATTCTTTCCTGCGTACTTGGCGTGATCTCCTAACTGTTCTTCAATGCGAATCAATTGATTATACTTGGCAAGACGTTCAGAGCGACAGGGTGCTCCAG